>JAFZOV010000142.1 GCA_017550445.1 Fibrobacter sp. | reverse complement strand
GATGATCAGGGCCACATCGCGCTCTATGTCGATGAAGCCGACCGCAGCTGGTGCAGTAGCAACGCAGCCAACGACAACCGCGCCGTCACCATCGAGGTATCGAGCGACGACACCGCACCGTATGCCGTGACCGCCGAGGCCATTTCAAGCCTCATCTACCTGGTCGCCGACATCTGCAAGCGTAACGGAATCCAGAAGCTCCGCTGGTTCCACGACAAGAACCTTGTCGGCAAGCTGGACGACAAGGTCGAACCCGTCCAAAACATGACGCTCCACAAGTGGTTCGCGAATAAGGCCTGCCCAGGCCAGTACCTGGAAGAACGCATGTTCGAAATCGCCGCCAAGGTCAACGCGCTACTGTAAAGGAGTCGAAAGATGATAGAAATCCTGATGAGCATCCACAATGAATGGGCAGATCTGATATTCAGTCACAAGAAGACCGTAGAACTTCGGAAAAACATTCCAGTAATCCGCAATTCAGTCAATAACCCCATACATTGCAGGGAATTACTTTTCGACAGCGAAGCTCTTGTAGTTTACATCTATGATACCGACCAGAAAAGCGTCACAGGACGCATTTACATCGACAGAATTACTGAAATTACCGAAATTTCAGACGAAATCGTCTCTCAAAGCTGCGTAAACCGCGATGAAATCGAGAAATACAAGGCCCAGGGCAAGGGCAAACTCTATGCCTGGCACATCGTGGAAGCCGACTATTTTGGCAAAGATTGGCTCCATTTAAAGGATTTGGGAGCCAAGAGGGCCCCGCAATCCTGGCAATTCGTGAGGTAAGCACCATGGAATATGTCATGAAAGTCAAAAAAAGGAACTTTGAAGCGCTCATGAACGGCGACTTGACCTTTGTCATCCACAAGGTTGACAGGCTCTACGGCGCAGGTGACCGTCTGGTGCTCTTCGAGACCGACGGCGGCAACGAAACAGGCCGCAGCCTTACCGTACGCATCACCTACATCATGCACTCCGAAGACTCCCTGGGCATCAAGGACGATTACTGCGTCGTGTCCGTCAAGCGCTCCGGGAAGAACACCCGCACGAACGTGGGCAACCGCCCGGCAAGCGAAGACGAAGCCGTCGAGTACGCCGCGAAGCTCGGCAAGTCCGCAGACTGCGCAAGGCGCTTCTACAACTACTACGCCATGACCGGCTGGAAGATGAAATCCGGGCTCCCGCTCTCCGACTGGCATGCCGCACTCAGGAACTGGAAGGACTTCCAGGGCACGCAGAAGACCCCCGAACAGGCCGAAACCGACAGCCAGCTCGAACTATTGCTCCCCATGCTGCTCAAGAAAACGGCTGAACTTGCCAAGCAGAAAGAAAAGCTCGTTTTCCACGATCCGCACATCGGCACCGTGCTCCAGTTCTACGGCTTCGACCGCCTGGAATACCCCTTCAACGCCTTCGAAGTCCGCGAAATGGTCAAGCACTACGCCACCAGCAAGAAACTCGGCACCGGCTGCCCGCAGATGCGCTCCCCGAACCCCTACGGCAAAGGAACGCTCCAGGTGCCAACCATCGAAGAGTTCTCCGCCATACTCCAGAAGAAAAAAGCAGGAAAATAATGTTCCACACGACCAAAAAGAACCTATATTAAAGGTATAACGCGGAGGTGAAATATGACGCTCCTGATTATAATCGCTTGTGTTTGCCTTTTGGGTGCCCCGCTACTCTGGTGCGGCGGCTTCATCTGGGGCTTTATCTGGAACAAGATACTGAAACCGCTCTGGACCAATGAAACGGCAGGCTTGTAGAACAAATTCCACCACCCGCAAAAATTTAAGGCAGGATCTAAAATCCTGCCTCTTTTTTTGTCTCACAAAAAGCGACAAACCACAAAAACATGTCCGCACCAAATGTCCGCACCCCAATTTTCAAGAAAAATTCAAAACGCCTTTAACGGCTCAAAAACGCCAATTCACATAAATAAAAATTTCTCACAAGTCGTGAGAAATTTTCGAGCTCAAAGAATAAACCGCGAAATTCGCGAAAAAACGGCAAAATCAAAAAACACACTTTAATCGGGTAAAATGAGACAAGCAAACCCAATAAAATCAAGGCTTCCAGCCATATTCACTGATTTATTGCTTGTCTCATTACTTCCGCTTTGGCATAGCCAAAATAGAAAAAGGCGGGTTAAAACCCGCCTCCGTAATTTCTATAAACGAAGCATTAGAGGAACACTTCGATGCCACCGCGGCACTTTTCCCAAGTGGAGTTCTTCTTGCACAGAAGATCCATCATCTTGTCATAAGTAGCGGTATTGGAGAAGCCCTTCCACAAGCGACGTTCCACGGATTCGCCACTATCCTTGTCGATAGTGGTGATGGTGTCATAGTAGGCCGGATTGTCCTTGAATTCAGAAATCAGGATTCCCTTCAAGTCTTCGGTGTAAATCTTGGAAGCATACTTGAGGATAGAATCGTTGAAGTTGAGTTCGTTTTCAACAAGCCATTCGAAGTCCTGGATCGGATCGCCGTAAATGAGCCAATGCTTAAGGGCAAGGGCCACCACCAAGTCCTTCACGGCGCTACGGAAGATAAACTTGTCTTCGAGGCGACCGTTCCAGGTGATGCGGGTCAGCGGGTTATCATCGTTAGCTTCGATAGACACGCCCTTACCCGGGGTAACGCGGCGAATCTTGATCGGCAAACGGCTAAGGAGCTGCCATGCCTTGGTGAAAGCGATAGTCTTGCGGACGAAATCCTTTTCCTTGTCCGGGGAAACACGAACGAACGCGCCGAAGCAACGCTGGTACAGGGTTTCCTTATCGAAAATGCAGTCGCTGGAGCGGCATTCGCTGAGCTTGCCATCCATCATGAAGAGGGTCTTGGCAAGTTCGGGGCGCATACGCACTTCGAGCTTACGGGTACGTGCCTTCAGGCGCACACCATCCTTATAAACGTAGGTAAAGCCTTCTTCCTGGTAACGCTGCCAAATGAAGAACTGCAGGTCGTCAGCGGCACGCAGGTGGTAGCTGAACACCGGGTTCTGGCGGTTGTTAGCCATGGTCACCTGGTTCAGGAAGTTGTCGGCACCGGGGTACGGCACCACGACCTTCACGAGCACCTGCGGGTTCACCGGCTTCTTGCTCTTCTTGGCGTACTGTTCATAGGTGAACAGGGACTGGGCACCGTTAATAATCTTCGGGCGTTCAATGTAGAGAACCTTCTTGCCATCACGTTCCTTGAGGCGCAGGTCATCACCCGTAAGGGTCATACCGTTGTGCAGGAACGGGAAGTCATCCACATTCACGTTCTGGTCGTCGTTGCGTTCCATGGTCTGGAAGGCGTCGATCAAAGCGGCGTTCGTGTGAGTGAGGTTACCGAGGTAAGTACGGATGTTGCTCGAGACGATAGCCATGTTGTGCTTGGTCTTGAGGCGCTTACCGAGGTTCACGTGGTAATCAAAAATCGTACGAATCGGGCAGAAGCCGAGGAACAGTTCACCGTGATCAGAAGTCAGGTGAAGCGGATCGGAATCCATCACGATTTCAAGCTTGTCGTCGGCGCTGCGGAAGTCACGGGTCAAATCGTCATGTTCGGCGATAATTTCGAGTTTCGCCTTGACTTCGTTCTTCCAGATGCCGAGCTTGCGGCGCATGTCCTTAAGAGTACGTTCCAGTTCGGAGTCGGTGATGTCGCGGGTCGCACGAGTACGGAGAACCGTGATTTCGAGCGTTTCCATGTAGGGGCGGCTTGCCGGGGAATCGGAATCCTCTTCTTCTTCGTCGTCGGAAATCTTGTTCACAGCCCAGGGGTCAGCTTCTTCGCGCAGCGACATGAAGAATGGATTAGGAGGATCGCTGGTGCGGAAAACGGCAATCTGGAGCTGTTTGAGGTCGGAATTCAGGTGAGAAACGACCTTTTCGAGCGGGGTATCTTCATCGAGGAAGATGAAGAATTCCATAAAGCCCTGGGAGTATTGGAAACCATGGAAGCAACCGTTTTCATCAAGGTTTAGATGCCGGAGTGCCTTAATTCTGTCAGTAGGATCGTTCGGATTGAGACTCAAGAGGCTAGCCACAAATGCTAGACGGCGTTCCTGCGATTTGGTTAGTTCCATTTTTTCCTCAGTTCTGTTATTTTACAATAGCAAAAGTCGGGTGCAAATGCGGCACCTTACCCTTAATATCGTATTTTGCACCCTAAAAATAGTTTCAAATTGTACCTTTGTGAACAAAAAGCATACATTTTTTTCATTTTTTTTCAAAAACGCCCCTATTTATAGTGAACATTTGTGCAAAAATCATACTTTTTTACTTTTTTTGTATAAAGTTTAATCTTTTCGGGGCAAAAATGCTATGATTTACACTATAGGAGATGTTCCCATGAATTTGCTAGATATTATTAAGAAAGCCAAGGCCGAAAAAGCCACCTCGTTAGACCTTTCCCAGAAAGAGCTGAGAATCCTTCCTCAGGAACTTTTTGAATTGGAAGACCTCGAAGAGCTCATCCTCGACCGCAATATGCTCGTGGAACTCCCGGACGATATTTCCAAGCTCAAAAAGCTTAAAAAACTTTCCGTCAGCGAAAACGACCTGATGGAACTCCCCGAAACCATCGGAGAACTGGAAAACCTCCAGCACCTGTACCTGGGTTACAACAGTCTCTCGGAACTTCCGGATTCCATTGGCAACCTGAAAAAGCTGGAAACGGTGAATATCGCCAAGAACCAACTTCTGGACTTGACCCTCGAAGTCGGCAAATGGACGAACGTCACCAAGATTTCCCTGCACGACAACATGCTTTCGGAAGTGCCCCCTACCCTCGGCAAACTCAAAAAGCTCCGCAAGCTCTACCTCGACAATAACGACCTGACCAGCATTCCGGCCACCCTTGGCCACCTGGAATCGCTCGAAGTCCTGATGGTGTCGGGCAACAACCTGGGCGCAATCCCCTCGGAATTTTCGAACCTGAAAAAGCTCAAGGAACTGGTGCTTGACGCAAACCAGCTCGCTACGCTCCCCGAAAGCCTTGCCGAATGCGACAGCCTCGAAACCATTTCCGTGGTGGAAAACCCGATGGAAGGCGGAATCCCGCGCGTGCTCCTGGACAAGAAGGGACTGAGCATTGATCAGTAGGATTTAGACGAAAGAACGCCCCTTCGGGGCTACAGACGAAAGACGAAAGATTTTAGGTAAAAAATGAGTTTTTTTTTGATTCGTTTTACACAGTTGTCATCTCTCGTCTCTCGTCTCTCGTCTCTCGTCTTACTAACATTCCTCGCAGCATGTAGCGACTTCTTCGAGCCGGTCGATTCGACACCTGCCCCGACGGAATACACGTATAACTACTGGTTACTGAAAAGAACCTACCTGTTCGAAGACGAACTGCCGCTGCTGGATGAACAGGGCGATTCGGTAAGTGAACTATACAGTAAGTTATCCGATCCCTACACGCGCTACGTTCCTCCGGCAAAAAGCGAAGCCACCAAGACCAAAATCAACACAAGCATTGTGCCCGGCGACGTGGGAATGGAATATAGTGCGTTCCCGCAAAGCGAACACCCGCTCCTCATTTACCGAGTGTACCCCGAAAGCCCCGCAGGCAGAGCAGGAATTCCTCGCTACGGCATTATCTTGAACGTAAACGGCGTGGAAATCGTAAGCGACCGAGCCAAAGCCATCTACGACTCCGTTCTCACCTACAATAGAAACCTTTCTATAAAAGTCGCCTATCAAGGCGATACGACAACATACAACGTTACAAAGGAAGATGTCTACGCCCCTACCGTTTTCATCGACACCTTAAACGGCATCGAGATCATTACCATCGCGGCATTCAAGCTCAATACGGTCGACAAGGAAAACGGCACCCTGGGCGAGCTGACAACCTACTTAAACGCCACAAGAAATACAACCGCTCCTAGGCTTATTGACCTGCGCAACAATCCCGGCGGACATGTAAAGCACTGCACCGCCATGGCGGACCTGTTTATCGAAAAAGGGATCTTGTCCAACCGCTCCTGGCGAGGCTTTGCAGGCGACGGCACCCCCACCTACAACACCGAATCCGAAAAGGCTGTGCCGGGCGATGCAGGCGAAGGCAAACATTTTATAGCGCTTGTAAACAGGAATAGCGCAAGTTGTGCAGAAATCTTCGCGGCAGCCCTCCAAGAAGGCGCCGAAATTCCAATCGCCGGCGATACCACCTACGGTAAGGGAATCGGACAAAGTACATGGAACACCATGAACGGAGGCCTTGCCATTATCACGAATCTTGAATTTTTGACCCCCAAAGGCAAGTCCTACCACAAAAAGGGCATTGTTCCCGACTACTATTGCAAATCCCCCTCGATCATATGCGGACTAGAGGCAATTCAAAAATATTACGGAAAGAAGGTCACCAAGACCGCAATTCCCGACTACTTGAACCACCCCCTCCAGCGCACTCGAAACATCTTTGAGGGCGGAGCGTTTGTTGATGGGGAACAAGAGAATTTATAAGGAGGAACCATGAACATGAAGTATTCATTCATCTCTTTGGGAATGGCCACCATGCTGTTTTTCTGTGGATGCGACAACGCTAGCAGCAGCGGTCCAGAAGGATCCACAGAAGACATCTATCTCAGCACATACCCTATAGACGATGTCAAGAACGAATTTGACTTGGAACTTTACAACAACTTCATCTATCTTGACCTCGCCTACATTTACGGCCATACCCGCAACGAAATCGGAGAAAGCTACACTATTTACATGGGCAAGGGAACCCCTGACGTCAACTCCGTCAAAGGCTACTGTACTGAGGATTATTACGATATATGCTACATGTACAACCAGATGGCCGATCCATTCACCCAGTACTTCGACCCTGTTGTAGCAGAACAGGTCTACAAAAATGTCATGGAAACCGAAGAAATCGTCGGTATCGGCGCTGAGGTCGAAGCAGTTACAGACGCAGAATCCACGCATCTGGTAGTCACCCAAGTTGCCCCAAATTCGCCTAGTGAAACGGCGGGACTCCAAGAAGGGGATATCATTGTATCCGTAGACGGAATCCCCATTTCCAAACCTACAAACTTCGACAAGCTTTGTTCCGGCGAAGAGGGTCGCACCGTCCAAATTACAGTCATACGTGGCGAAGATACCATCACCATTTCCGCTACACTTCAGCAATACCACGTCCCTTCCGTAAAGCTCCATTATGAAGACTCCATCCCCGTGATCGAGATTCTGGAATTTTCGGCAACAACATCCAACAAGGGCGGAACCTACGGAGAATTCCTGGAAGCACTGCAAAAAACAGAAGGCGCCAAGTCCACCATCATCGACTTACGCCAAAACCCCGGTGGCAACACGGATCAATGCAACAGGGTCTCCGGGGAACTTCTTTCTGAAGGAGATACAATCATTACCGATGTTCAGACAAATTCAGATTCAGCAGTAATCGATGGTCACAAGAAAATCTTCCAGAAACTTGATACCATCACCTATACAGCCTCCCATGACGGAATCGGTAAAGACCGGTACTATGTTCTTATGGCCAGTGACAGCTCGGCTAGCTGTGCAGAAATTTTCCTTTCTGCCGTTTCCGTAAACAAGAAGACCCCGATTGTAGGCGTCACCTCTTACGGTAAAGGCATCGGCCAAGCCGTATTGTCGGTCGAAGAAGGCATCCAGGGACTCGCACTCATTACCGCATTGCAAGGCGTTGACAAAAACGGGAATAGCTACCACGACTTAGGCATTGTTCCTGACTTCGAAATTGTCGACCCAGCCCAGCAAATGGCCAAGGCTGTAGAACTCGCCAAGGAAGGAACATTTATACGCACGGCAGGCTACGGCACACAAAAGTTGAACCACTTCTCCAAAGCCCGCGAAGAGACTTCTGGCAAGCGAATCCCGACCCTCAGGGATTTGAAGACGAGATATAAATTCATTAAGAAATAAATTTCAACGGAATTACAAATTACGCATACGCACCATCACATCGGTGGTGTCGTTTGCTTTTACGGCTGGAGCGGCGAGAGTCGCCTCTATTTGTTTGCGGATTTCGGCCACCTGCTCCTTTAGGCGAGCAAGCCTCTGCCCTTCGAGCTTGGGGGCGGCAATCATCGTCTTGGACGCCGGATTGATCCAAGTGCCCTTTTCGTTCTTGAAACCGAGATGCAGATGCGGGCCGGTGCTACGGCCCGTGGAACCCACGCGGCCAATGCACTGGCGCGCAGCCACCTTGGAGCCCACCTTTACGCCGCGAACAGAAAGGTGCATGTACCAGCTTTCGGAGCGGTCCCTGTGGCGAATGGCAATCTTGTTGCCGCTGTACGGGTCAAAGCCCGAAACCGTGACGACTCCTTCGGCGACGGCATAAACGGGCGTGCCCGTTGGGCTGCCGTAGTCAATACCGGCATGCATCTTGCGCTGGCCCGTAATGGGGTGAATGCGCGACCCGAACGCGCTTGTAACATGCAGGCGGTCGAGCGGGTAACGAAGCCCGTCAAAGACCAAGGCTTCACCCTTTTCAGTGTAGTGGGCGTTAAAGGAGCTCTTGGGATCAGGATCTTCGTAGCGGAAGGCTTCATGGTGCCCCACGATGCGACCGTCAAATTCGGCGTAGACAACGCGTCCGTCAATCCAGATAGAATCCTGGTAGAAGGTTTCTTCAAGCAAAATACGGAACTTGTCTCCGGCGCGAGCCAAGGGGAAAGCCACCTTGCACTGGAGCACACCACTCACGATACCCACCATGCGGCCAGGAATTCCCACCTTAAAGAGAGTTCCATTCAAGGTGCTGCCTTCGGTAAGGGCACCCTCGAATATAGACTGGCGGCGAGTCACCGGTTTTTGAATCAGACTGTAAACATAACCGTTCTCGGTGCGGCTAAGCATGTGAACCGTAGCCGGGTTAGGGGCATAACGGAATCGCTGAACACTACCAAGGGAGTCGATGGCGGCATAAAAGACCTGCCCCACCCGCAGCTTGGAAAGTTCCACGCTATCCTGGAGCGCAAGCACAATCTTGCCTCTTTCCTTCTCGTTAATCTGCATGCGGACAAGCACCTGGAAAAGGCCATCGCCCGCCCGGACGGTATCGTTATGCACAGACCAGTTGCCAGGCTGCATTTGCAGCTGTTCAATTTCGTTGGTCAGGGAATCGATTTGCGCACGGAGTCTGTCGCCTTCATCTTTAAGATTTTGAATTTTGCCCTGTTCATTGCAACCGAACAACGAAAACAGGAAAAACGCAGACAAAATAAATAAAAGACGGTTCACGGGCACCTCGGAATGATTTCCCAATATAGAAAACCCCGAGCCACTTGGACTCGGGGAAAAGTTTCGATTAGCCGACTTGGCCAGCCCAAGGAGGTGGTTCAGAGCCACTACCTTGCAGCAAGTTGGCCTGATGGTTCAATTCGACAATCTTCATCTCGGGAGACGAATATTCTTTTTTCTGT
Organism: Fibrobacter sp.; assembly: GCA_017550445.1. Next base: position 2,639 of record JAFZOV010000142.1, on the reverse strand, counting down.
TTTTGTTCTTCTTTCATTTTTCCTTTCCCTGAGGTTAATAATTTGCTTTTAATGTAGTAATTTTTCAATTGAATTTGTTAAAAACGAAAAAAAATCCCCTCGCGGTTAAGCAAGGGGATTTTCAAAGTCCTTACGCCAGCGAATTACTGTGCAGCGGCCGGAGCAGCGGGAGCGGCAGGAGCTTCAGCCTTCGGGGCTTCGGCGGCAGCGGGCTTAGCGGTTTCAGCAGCCTTCGGAGCTTCGGCAGCGGGCTTTACTTCAGCCTTCTTTTCAGCCTTCGGGGCTGCCTTCGGAGCAGCAGCCTTCTTCACTTCGGCCTTCGGGGCTTCGGCAGCGGCCGGTGCGTCGGCAGAATGAGTATCGATCAATTCCATTTCGAACACGAGGAGGCTGTTACCCGGAATCTGCGGGCCACGGCCACGCGGACCGTAAGCGAGGTCGCTCGGAATCCAAGCGGTGACCTTGCCGCCCACCTTCATGAGCTTAAGCATTTCGGTCCAGCCCGGAATCACGGCGCCGATCGGGAATTCAAGAGGTTCGCCACGATCGACAGAGCTGTCGAACTTGGTGCCATCGAGGAGCGTACCGGTGTAGTGGACCTTGACGATGTCGCCATCGGCCGGAGTTGCACCCGTACCTTCGGTGATTACCTTGTACTGGAGGCCAGATTCGGTGGTCACGACGCCTTCTTCAGTCTTGTTCTTAGCGAGGAATGCTTCGCCAGCAGCCTTGTTGGCTTCGGCAGCGAGGCTGTCCTTCTTGTTCTTTTCAGCCTGACGGGCCTGAGAAAGGTCGGTCAGAGTCTGGAAGATGGTAGAATCGTTCATCAAGAAATGAGCGGAATCTTCGTTATAGCGTTCCTTGAAAGCCTGGATAAAGAGATCGAGGTCGAGGTCAATAGAGTCGCGAGTCACCAGCTGGAAACGAGCCTGGTTGCCGAAATGGGCACCGAGAGCATAGCTGTACTTATCCTTATCGGTCACCAAGGCAGTCTTGGTCTTGGGACCCTGGCACAACTGGTCACAACCGGTCAGGGCAAAAGCGAGCGCACCCGCAGCAATAATGAGTTTTTTGTTCATTTTATCCTCTTTTTTGTTAGACAAACGAAAAATAACAAAATCTTACGACAAAAGACCACATGTAACCCTTTTTTACCAAAATAAATTGGTATATTGCATTTCGTTAACAAAAGAAGGTGTCTTTACTATGTGCGGAATTGTAGGCTACATCGGCCAAAACGAAGCTTTACCCGTCTTGATTGGTGGACTTAAAAAACTCGAATACCGTGGCTACGACAGCTCGGGTGTAGCCCTTATTGAAGACGGCCAAATCGAAACCGTTCGCGCCTCCGGCAAGATCGCCGCCCTTGAAGACAAGCTTAAAGGCAAGGCACTCCACGGCCATATCGGCATTGCACACACCCGCTGGGCAACTCACGGCGCCCCCACAGAACAAAACGCACACCCGCACCAAAGCTTTGACGGCAAGATTTCGATTGTACACAACGGTATTATCGAAAACTACGCCATTCTCAAAAGAAAACTCCAGTCCGAGGGAATCGAATTCAAGTCCGAAACCGACACCGAAGTGGTTGCCCACCTGATTGCCCGCTACTACAAGGGCAACTTGAAAGAAGCCGTACTCAAGGCTATTTCCAAGATCGAAGGAACCTTCGGCCTCGCCGTCATCTGCAAGGATGAACCGGGAACCCTGATTGGCGCCCGCCGCGGATCACCGCTCATTCTGGGTATCGGCCAGAACGAATTCTACCTGGCATCCGATGTTTCTGCCATCATCATGCACACGCAGAAAGTCGTTTACCTGGACGACAACGACATCGTCGAAATCAAGAACGACGGCTACAACCTGCTGAACACCCACAGCCAGCCCGTGCAGCACGAAGTGCAGGACGTGGAATTTGACGCAGACGCCATCGCCAAGGGCGGCTTTGCCCACTTTATGCTCAAGGAAATCTTCGAGCAGCCCGAAGTGCTCCGCAATACCATGCGTGGCCGCCTGCTGTACGCCGAAGGAAACGCCAAGCTTGCCGGCCTTGACACCAACATCAAGGAACTGCGCAACATCAACCGCATCATCATTACCGCCTGCGGCACCAGCTACTACGCCGGTATGGTGGGCGAATACATGATCGAGGACTTGGCCGGCGTGCCGGTAGAAGTGGAATACGCCTCGGAATTCCGCTACAGAAATCCGATTATCAAGCCGGGTACACTCGTGCTCGCTATTAGCCAGTCCGGCGAAACCGCCGACACCCTGGCCGCCCTCAAGGAAGCCCAGCAGAAGGGCGCCACCGCACTTGCCATTTGTAACGGCGTGGGTTCTACCATCGCCCGCACTAGCGACGGCGGCGTTTACCTGCATGCAGGCCCCGAAATCGGTGTGGCCAGTACCAAGGCATTTACCAGCCAGGTGACTGTACTCGCCATGATCGCCCTGTTGCTCGGCCGTCAGCGCCGCCTTTCTTTCGAAGCCGGCTCCGACATCGTAAAAGCCATGCAGGAACTCCCCGAACTGGTGGAACAGACGCTCAAGCTTTCAGACCAGATTGCAGGTATTGCCAACAAGTACGCAAAGGCCAACAACTTCCTGTACCTGGGCCGCCACTTCAACTACCCCGT
>JAFZOV010000141.1 GCA_017550445.1 Fibrobacter sp. | reverse complement strand
GCTTCAAAACCACTTTGCGTTTGACTCATGTTGTCTCACCTCTAGTTTCTGGACTTGAATATTTTTTCAGCATTGGCGTAGAACTCGGAATTCGGCTTTTGCTTGCGGAGTTCTGCGATGGCTTTCTGGTAGAAGTCGGTGCGTACGTATTCGGAGACCTTCTTGTCGGACTTGATGAATTCAGCATCCTTCAAGAAATCCCAGAAGAATTCGACGCCTTTCACGTTGGGATCGGTATCTTGCGTGACGTGTCCGCTGTAAAACGCCTTGTTGACAAGAGCCGTATCGAGCTTGATCCACTTGGCGATAATTTCCACGCTCTTCTTGTGGTCATTTTGCACAAGTTCTTCAGCTTCGATCAGCGACTTGACCAAGCGCTTATAGACATCTTCGCGTCCGTCAATCTTGCGGAGCGAGGCGATGAGGCGGCAGCAGATATGGCCCGGGTTGATGTCCTTACTGCGGAGCACCACAGAAAGGCCGGCTTCTTCGGCGCGGAGGTCATGCGGACCCCAAGTGACACCTGCATAGACGCTACCGTTCTTGACGGCTTCGATAACGGCAGGCGGATTCTTGAGTTCTACGATGGTCACGTCTTTGTGCCAGTCGATGCCTTCTTTCTTAAGGCCGCCGCGAACAATGGCATCGGCAGTTCCCAGGCGGATCGTCGCGATTTTCTTGCCCTTAAGGTCGCTCAGCTTTTTGACGGAGCCAGCGTTTTCTTTGCGAGTAATAACGGCCTGGTCGCCACCCATGATGCCACCAATGACGCGGATGTCTGCGCCCTGGGCGATGTGGATAAGCGGAGCGAGGGAGCCGAAAGCACCTGCATCGAGTTTGCCCGCACGGACTGCGGCGATGCCGTCACCGGAATTCGAAAATTCCACCAAAGTCACGTCAAGCCCGTTCTTTTCAAAGATGCCTGCATCTTTTGCGATAAAGAACTTGCCCTGACCCGTAGAAGAGAGGTAGCCGATGGAGATTTTGTCTGCGGCAAAAGCTGATGCGGCACAGGCGAGAGAGAAAAGGAATGCCAATGCAATCCGGGAATATTTTTTATGCGTATTCTGATTCATTGTAAAACCTCCTTATTAGAATCCGTAAGTTGCGGAAAGTTGATAACGGTTCAGGTCGGCTTCCTTGACGGTACCTGCAGTCAAGTAGTCTGTCTGAACATGAAGGTATTCAAAGCCCAGCGAGAAGGCGCTTGTCAGGCTGTAGGTTGCGTTTGCGAAAATGGACAGGTTCTGTTCGCGGCCACCCACCTTTTCGATGTCATCGCGATCCAGCTTGTCAAGGCCTGCACCGGCATTAACAGCCAACCTTTGAATAAACTTGCCTTGCAGGGCAATCCATCCGCCGTACGCCTTGATGCTCTTGACGCTTTCAGGATCTTCGGAATTGGCGACAAATCCGCGACCAATGCCTGCGGCGTATGTATCCAGATTTTCGCCGACGAAGCCTTCGCCAAGGAAGGTGATTGCACCGGTGATGGGGAGAGTCAAGTCTACGTTAGCAGACCATGTCGGGATATCCTTGGTTTTGCCAGTGTCATCCAAGTCGATTTCTTCCTTGCCGTAGTGGCCAGAAACACCGAAACCGACCTTCTTGTCTTTTACCCACAGCGGAATGGCGATGCCTACACGACCCTGGAAAGTAGGAATGTCTGCATCGGTACCGGTTTCAGAGGCAGAAGCGGTTGTGTACGGCTGATTTTCGCCAATGGTGCGGACAACTGCAGCGGCAATATCCACAGAACCTTCGCCAACGGGAATTTTCTCGGTGAGTCTCAGCTGGGCCCTACGAAGGCCTGCGTCGCCGGAGTTGTTGAGAACGCCCGCGTTGAGAGTCGGCGTCACCAACGGAGAAATCACGTCCCAAGTCTGACCGCCCAAAATAGAGAAGCCGGTCTTGCCGAACGAAATTTCGCCGTAACCATGACGGAGACGCGGGTTGGGATTGTTGGCGGAGCCGCCACCATAGAAGTCCACTTCGATCTTACCGTTGGCCTTGAAGTATGTCGTATCGTCGCCGCTCGAAAGGTTGAAACCGATTCGGGTCAGGTTCGGTGTCAGATACCAACCGCCATCATTTTCATTGGTGATGTCGGATGCAGCAACAAAGTTTGCGAAGTTGCCGTTGTTGCTCTTGGAATCTTCGTAGGCTGCATTGAGAGATGCAAAGCCGTAGAGAGTGGCGGTGACCCCTGTTTTTGTGGTAACCGAAATGGGTTCTGCAGCAATAGTTGCGATTGCAGAGGCGAGAATGATTTTTGCAGAGGTATTTTTTGTGAGATTCATTGAAAATCTCCTTATTTTGATAATTGTTGGATAACCACGCAGAAAATTTTCTGCGAGCGTTTGGGGGGTGCCGAATGCCTAAAAAGGCATCGGCTTATTTTTTACTGGGGATTGCTCGTGCGTGGCTTTCCCAACATGTCATCTTGCTAAATGCAGATGCTTATTGGAGAATGCCCCGAGCCATAATACAGGTGCTACACATATAGGTATCCTCGTTCTATATTGTTTGACTTGTTAGTTTATTTTCCGCCAACGGATGTGCTATAAATCTTTTCGAGCAAATTAAGCGCACCTTTGTAGCCGACGAAACTGCGATTGATAATCAAAGTTTCGCTGGAGGGCGGAGTAATTTCGAAAAGCAGCGCATTCTTTTCGTTGGCAATATTGATTTCCCACGAAGATGCGAGAATCAAAGGCTTTCCAGAAGAGAAATTCACTTCCTTAATTGACTTTTCAATCAGGTAGCCGTCTTCTTCAAATTCCACCTGGACATCGACGCCTTCGCTAATGTTATGGAATGCGTTTTCAATCTGTTCGCGGAATTTCTGCGGAGGATCGTCACTGATGATTGCCTTGCGCGGAATAAGACCGATTTGGTCAACAAGGAACTTGGTATAGGCGAGCGTATAGGCGGAATCTGCAGTAATTGCAAATTCGCTGGGCATACCGAACCAGTATTCGGCGAAGAATTCAGAGAAGTGTTCCAGATAGTAGTAGTAAATTCTGTTTTCTTCCTTGATGAACTTTTCGCTCTGTTCCTTGTCGATTCCGGCAAATTCTACGACCTTACGGATAAATTCGCTTGTCGCTTCGGCACCGAGAGGAATTTCAGGAATATGCAGGAACGGCTGACCGTACTTTTCTTGAAGGTGTTCTGCATTTCGAACGCCAACCCAAGGCGAAATCACTAGGTTAAACTGAGCCTCGGGAATACGCAGCCAGTCTGCGACACCATTGTTTTCGGGTCCAAACAGCACGTTGACTTCAAGGCCTGCACCGCGAAGAATGCGGGCGATTTCCTGATAGTCACCACGCCAGTTTTGGTTGTAGTAAGGGGTTTCAAACCAAAGATTGACAAGGCCCTTTTTGCGTTCTCCGCTGTAATCACCAACGAACTGATCGACGATGGCATTCACGACTTCTTCGTGACCGAAAAGGTTGTTACCCTTAAAGCCTGCGGTATCAACGGAAACAATCGGGTAACCCAAATCGCGATAGCCGCGAACCAGGCTCGAAACGTCGTCACCGATAAGGCCGCCTACGCATCCGGTAAGCACCACGTAGAGGTCGCCATTGAAAACCTTGAGGGTCGATTTAATCAACTGATCCAAGGTCTTGATGCCGCCAAAAACGATGTCGTTTTCGGTAGAGTTTGCGCTCGGCATGTTACCGGCACCGGCGTAAATACTGCCCTGGAAACCGTTTTCGAACGTAAGGAATGCCGTTTGCTTGAGCTGGCAACCCGGAGAGCAGTTGGCAATAGGGACTGCGCCCTTAATAGCGACAACAGTATGAGATGCACCAACCGCGCAAGCGTATCGGGGGTCCGAAATAGAATTACTTTTTTTCTTTTGAATTGTAGCCATTGTTGAAAATTCCCTTGTTATGCGCTAGCCGAATTGGATTTTACACCGATGTTCAATTTGAGATTTCTTGGTTCCGGCAAATCTTCAAGTGCTTCCGGATGGTGTGTCAGGTAGAACGGATCGTCTTGAGCAAGCCACCAGTCGGAATACGGGAGTTTTACATTACGCTTGAGAACTTGGTTGAACTTAGTACGTGCAATCACGCCCTTCAGCATTTCGCCGATGCGGAGAATTCCCTGGTAGCCCACCGGAATATGTTCGTCGCCCATGGTGAGAGTCGGGAATCCGAGGTGACCCGCGACAGAGGCGAGGCCCGGATGGCGAATGAGCAAGAAATCTGTCTTCGCACGCTTCAGAAGTTGCGGAAGCTGGAAGGCGCGTGTCTTACTTACGGTATAATGCGGAATGTCGCCGTAGGTTTCGACCAATTCCTTGAGGGTGTCCTGATGTTCGCCGCCACCATCGTAAACGGGATCGTGGTGGAACACGAGGGCTGCATCGTGGCCGATTCCAAGTTCCGAAAGTACGCTGATAAGGCCGTGTGCATAGGCAGAACCCGTCATCACGATGCCATTCTTGCCCTTGAAAAATTCGCGGAGCTCGGCGAGTTTCGGGGCAATACGCTTGTGTTCACTTTCGATATATTCTTCGGCTTCCTTTTCTTTGCCGACGACCTTTGCAATTGCGCGGAGCCAGGCGTCAGTACCCTTGATTCCGTAAGGTTGCGGAGCATCAATTTGCGGAACACCGAAAGATTCTTCAAGGGCCGTCGCCATGTAGCCACCCAAAGTATCGCAGAAGGTGGCCGTAGCGACCGCTTCAGAAGCCTGGCGAATTTCTTCAAAAGAGGCAGTGTCCAGAAGATAGTTCACGCGCAGGCCAAGCGGAGCAAGCATTTCGGAGAAATAGTCCGAACCCCAGAGGGCAACGATGTTAATCAAGTCATTCTGTTTCTTGGTCGGGTGACGTTCCACAATCTGGCGGAGAACGCCATGGAAAGCGACGTCGAAACCCGTGGACCAGTGCTTGGAACGGAAACCTTCGCAGTGCAGCGGAATGATAGGCACGCCGACTTCGGGCTCCATTTCTTCGGCAATGGAGTCGATATCTTCGCCGATAATGGCGGTAGCGCAAGCCATACCAATGAAAATCGCCTTGGGATTAAAGCGTTCCTTTGCGTCAAGGATCGTCTGACGAAGCTTTTCGGATGCGCCGAAAACCATGTCCTTTTCTTTCAGGTTCGTGCTAATGTTCAGCGTATTCTGCAGGGGCTTTCCACGACGGCGAAGGCCATTATGCATAGAAAGGTTAAACTTGGAGTTTTCGCCACTGCAACCGATAGGAGAATGGTCAATCAGGGCGCAGTCCGTAAGGTTACCCACCTGGCACTGAACAATTGCATTAGAGCACATTGTCTCTTGGTTCAGCGGAGAGGCGAGTTCGCAAAGCTTACAGCCACCGCCTTTACCTGCACAACCACCATGCTTTTTCGCACTGCGCTCGTCGTAGGCCGATTCCTTAATCAAATCGCTCGCCTTGCCGTCCCAGCCGATAATTGTACCCAGTCGATATTCGCGGTTTTCGACCGAGGTCATGTTCAAATTAATATTAGTCTTGGCCATAGGATGTGTGTCTCCTGTCGCTTACAGATTAAATCTGGTAGTCTTTTTCCATCATGCCGTAGTCGATGAGAATCTGTTCCAAGCGATCCTGCGTCATCGGGGTCGGAATGGTGAACAGTTCGTTTTCGTCAATGTTCTTGGCAAGTTCGCGGTAAACATTTGCCTGGCTAGACTTCGGTTCAAATTCAATCACGGTCTTCTTGCGGATTTCGGCCTGCTGCACAATGTTGTTGCGCGGCACATACTGAATAAGCTGCGTGTTAAGTTCCTTGGTGAAGGCACGGAGCAAATCAAGCTCGTTGTCCACATTGCGGCTGTTGCAAATGATACCGCCCAGGCGAACTTCGCCGTGCTGGGCATACTTTGCAATACCCTTACAAATGTTATTTGCTGCATAAAGGGCCATCATTTCGCCGGAAGCCACGATGTAAATTTCCTTGGCCTTACCTTCACGAATCGGCATGGCAAAACCGCCGCACACCACGTCGCCCAACACATCGTAGAACACATAGTCAAGATCTTCGGTATAGGCGCCGAGCTGTTCGAGCATGCTGATAGAGGTGATAATGCCACGGCCTGCGCAACCCACACCCGGTTCCGGGCCACCAGATTCCACGCAGCGCACTCCCTTAAAGCCGATCTTTTCGAGGTCAGAAAGCTGAAGTTCGGTTTTATTGTCGCGAATGGTGTCGAGCACCGTCTTTTGATGAAGGCCGCCGAGCAAAAGGCGGGTAGAGTCTGCCTTAGGGTCGCAACCGACAACAAGAACATGTTTCCCTTGTTCCACAAGGCCTGCAGTCAAGTTCTGAGTCGTAGTAGATTTGCCGATGCCGCCCTTTCCGTAAATAGCGATTTGACGTAAACGTTTTGCCATGATAATGAGTCTCCTTGGGTTTAATTTGCCAACAGAAGCGCTAGGTGGGCGAAATTTTAGAATTGTCTTTTGATGTTTCCAATATCTTTCGGGGCAACTTTTTTAGAAAAATTCAAAAAAATTTCTTTGTTATAAGTGCTCCTTATAGTCGGATTTGGCTCCAATCAATAGCGGGCGAGAAAAATGATTTATTTGTCTTTTTTAGGGCTCATTTAATCTTGGATTTCGCTTTTTCGCTTTTTAAATTCTAGCCCACTTGCTTCATAGATAAAACTGATAACCCGCAGAACGCTAGGCAAATGTTCAACAATTTTCAGTAGAGACTATGGCTGTAAATCAAGAAACTATTTTCAGAGAGCACCCTTGTTTTGGTGCATGTAAGAACAGGCGAGGACGAATTCACTTGCCCGTTTCTCCGGGCTGTAATATTGAATGCCGCTTTTGCGACCGTCGAATCAACGAAGATGCTCAAGTCCCGGGCAATACAAGTAAGGTCATTAAGCCGGAAGAAGCCTGCGGATTCATTCGTAAGGCGCTTGAATATGTACCGGAACTTACGACCGTTGGCATTGCGGGCCCTGGCGATACCTTGGCCACTCCATTCGCACTTGACACTTTCCGCCTTGTCAAAAAGGAATTTCCGAACCTTTTGCGCTGCATGAGTACTAACGGGCTTTTGTTAAACGACAGGGCAGAAGAAGTCATCGAAGTCGGTATCGACACGCTTACCGTAACGGTAAACGCCGTGGACCCCGAAATCGAAGCGATGATCAACGCCAGGATTTTTTATCACGGCAAAACCTACACGGGTGTTGAAGCGGCGGAAATCCTAATACACAACCAGCTGGAAGGCATCCGCAAGGTTGCAAAAAGCGGAACCCTCGTAAAGGTAAATACCGTACTTTGCCCAGGCATCAACGATAAGCATATTGAAGATGTCGCGGCAACCGTTCGCGAGGCCGGCGCAATCATTTACAATATCATCCCGCTTATTCCGCAAAACGGATTTAAGGATTTGCCCGCACCAAGCGCAAAGGCGCTCGCCATTGCGCAAGAAGATGCAGGTGTATTCATCAACGTCTTTAAGCGTTGCGCCCATTGCCGCGCCGATGCAGTCGGTGTCCCGGGTGTGTATGACATTGGCTCACAAATCTACATGGACCGCATTCGCGTAAAGGAGACTTTCTCTCATGGCTAAATACAAAGTAGCAGTTGCCACAAATGATGGCGTCAATGTAAACGTTCATTTTGGACATGCCGCAGCATTTGATATTTATGAAGTCGATGATGTTACCGGGAAATTTGAAAAAGTTGAGCTTCGCGAAAAGCCGGAACATTGTGACGGTTCGTGCGGAGACGGCAACTGCGGTCAGCGCAATCCTGAAGAAACTTCGATGTACTCGGCTGCAAAAAATCTTGCCGACTTAGACTACGTTCTTTGCCAGCAACTTGGCCCGCAAGCGATTCAGGCGTTAGCCCGCTTCAATGTACGTGCATTCGATATTGCGCTTCCTATAAGTGACGCAATTGCTAAAATAAACTTATATCGAAATAAAATCGCGCAACGCGCCCAAAAAATCAAGGCAAATATAGGGGAAAACTATAAAGAGCCTTAAAAAAAATGTATTGGACACCGCTGTAATTGCCTTCTATATTTAGCATCGTTCCAAATTGTGTTGAAACATTTTCCAATTATTTTTTCATGGATTTCAAAAAAACATTGACCATACAGCAGATGCGTTATGCCGTCGCCATCGCCAATACGGGCTCGTTCAACAAGGCCGCCGAAGCCTTGTTTATATCCCAGCCGTCGCTGACAATGGCCGTTCAGGATCTTGAAAAGCAAATTGGAATCACTGTTTTCAACCGTTCGAATCGCGGTGTGACCCTTACGCCCGAAGGCGAAGAATTTATTGCCCGCGCAAACGAACTCTTGAACCATTTCAAATCGGTTGTGACCCGTTACGACGAAGAAAGTCAAAAGAAAAAGCGTTTTGCCGTTTCAACGCAGCATTACTCTTTTGCTGTCAAGTCGTTTACGAATATGGTCAAGAAATTCAATATCGACGATTACGACTTCGCCCTTCGAGAAACGAAGACGAAGGAGGTTATCGACGATGTGATAAGCCTTCGTAGCGAAATTGGAATTATTTATTTGAGTGACTTTAATCGCAAATACATCACTTACTTGCTCAAGGAACACGATCTCGTTTTTCAGAAGCTCGTTATTTGTAATGCATACGCGTATATGTGGAAAAATAACCCCTTGGCCACAAAGCCGTATGTCACTCTAGAAGATCTTTCGCAATATCCGTGTCTTTCATTTGAGCAAGGTGAAAGCGGAAACTATTACTTTGCTGAAGAAATTTTAAGCACAAATGAGTACCACAGGACTATCAAAGCAAATGACCGTGCGACCATGCTGAATTTCATGGTAGATCTCAACGGTTATACGCTTTGTTCCGGCATCATCAGCGAAGAAATCAACGGTTCCGATTACGTTGCAGTACCCTTTAAAGATGACAAGGGCGAAAGCGACCGCCAAATGGAAATCGGCTATATTACCAAGAAAAATTTTATGCTGAGCACCATTTGCCGCATCTACATCCGCGAAATGGAAGACTATCTGAAGGCTTACACTGCCGATCACAACCCAAATTTATAGAATCATACGGGATTTGCCCCATGATTGACGCAGAAAAAATCCGCAACGAATTCCCTATGCTTGTCGCAGGCGACCGCGAAACTAAACCGCTTGCCTTCTTGGACAGTACGGCCACCACGCAAAAGCCCGCCTGCGTGATTGACGCGATGGATGACTTTTATCGCGAACATTACAGTTCCGTAAAGCGCGGTGTTTATCGCCTGAGCGCCCGCACCACCGAAGCATTTGAAGCCACCCGCAAAAACGTGGCAAAATTCATTAACGCCAAAACCGAAGACGAAATCGTATTCACCCGCGGCACCACCGAAAGCATCAATCTGGTGGCGTGGAGTTACGGTCGCAAATTCTTTGAAGCGGGCGACGAAATTTTAATTAGCGGTCTCGAACACCACGCCAACATTGTAAGTTGGCAGCTCGTTGCTGAAATGAAGGGTGCAAAGATCAAGGTTATCCCGGTGCTAGATAGCGGAGACTTGGATTTGAGCAAACTTTCCGAATTGCTTACCGCACGCACCAAGATGGTTGCGGTCACTCATGTAAGTAACGCCGTGGGAACTGTAAACCCAATTGCAGAAATCATTGCCACCGTCCGCAAACTCGCCCCACAATCCAAGATTTTGATCGACGGCGCCCAGAGTTCCTGCCACATCAAGATTGACGTGCAGGCATTGGACTGCGATTTCTTTGTTTTCAGCGGCCACAAGATGTATGGCCCTACCGGAGTCGGCGTACTCTACGGCAAATATGACGTTCTCGACAGCATGCCCCCTTGGCATGGCGGCGGCGAAATGATCAAGAACGTGACCTTTGAAAAGACGACTTACGCCGACGTGCCCGCTCGCTTTGAGGCCGGTACGCCAGCGATTGCAGAAGTTATCGGCCTTGGCAAGGCAATTGAATGGTTGAACGAAAAGGGTGTCGAAAACATCCGCAAGCACGAAGAAGAAATCACGCAGTATGCGCTGGCACAACTCGCCACGATTCCGCAAGTGAAAGTGCTTGGCAACCCCAAGGAACGCGGGGCCCTCATCAGCATTACGCTCAACGGTATCGCCGTAAGCGACGCCGCTATGATTCTCGATGAAGAGAACATCGCTGTCCGCAGCGGCCACCACTGCGCCCAACCTGTAATGGACCGATTCGGCGTCGATGCGACACTCCGTTTAAGCTTCGGAATCTACACGCTCAAGTGCGATATCGACCGTTTTGTTGCAGGCATCAAGCGTGTGGTAAGGCTGCTCGCCTAAGCAGAATAGATGCTTTCTCTAGCTTATATTATTCTTCTATAGGACAGATTTTCACCATGAATCGACAGACTGCTCTTGAAATTTTGAACGCAAATGCGGATTCCTTACCGAACTTGATTGAACAGGCGTATCAGCTGCGCACGAAGTACAAGGGAAACCGCGTGAGTATCCAGTTGCTCACCAATGTCCGCAGCGGTAACTGCACGCAGAACTGCGCCTATTGCGCCCAGTCGCGCGATTCAAAGGCCCCGATTGAAAAATACCGCTATGTAGAAGATAAAAAGCTGTATGGTGACAATGACCTTGTTGATGAAATGCATTTGGCAAGGCATTGTATCGGGCTGAGCGGTATTCGCTTTGCAGATGACGATATCGAAAAACTCGCCGAGCGTATCCGCAAAATGAAAAAGAACGATACGCAAATCTGTTGTTCTATAGGATTTTTGACAGAAAAACAGGCGCTGATTCTTAAAGAAGCAGGCCTCAACCGCATCAATCATAATTTGAATAGCAGCCGCCGTTTTTACCCGAATATCTGCACCACGCACACTTACCAGGAACGCATCGATAACCTGAAAATGCTGAAGGGGCTCGGCTTCGAAATTTGCTCCGGCGGAATCATCGGCATGGGCGAAACGCCCGAAGATGTTGTCGATATGCTTTTTGAACTGCAGGAACTCAATCCGAATTCTGTCCCTATCAACTTTTTGCTCCCTGTTGAAGGCACGCGCCTGGCTACCCGCGATATTTCGGCACTTACGCCTGAATATTGCATCAAGGTGCTTTGCCTTGCACGCCTGATGCTCCCGAAATCGGACATCCGCTGTGCCGCCGGTCGCGAAGTCTATTTCAAGGGTCACGAAAAGACTTTGTTCAAAATCGCCGATTCTATTTTCGCCTCGGGCTACCTCACCGAAGGCGGGCAAAGCCTCGAAGAAACCTTCCGCACCATCGAAGCGGCTGGTTTCACCTGGCAAATCGAAAGTGCCTAGGCTTGATGTTTATGATGCCAGCAGAACTGATTCCTTCATTTTTATTCTACGCATTCATTTCGGGAATTACTCCGGGCCCAGCCAACTTAAGTTCACTTTCGATGGCATTGCAGCATGGCCGCCGAAATGCTATTCATCAATGGTACGGACTTTTCACAGGTTACACGATTGTTGCGCTACTTTCCGTCTTTGTTTGCTATTTCATTGGTACCGTTTTCGAGCAACATGTCAAGACGCTTTCGTTAATTGGCGTTGCTTACATTGTATGGCTTTCGTTCAAGTTGTTTAAAGAGGCCTTTTTTCCGCAACATTCCGAAACAAGCGATAATGTCAAGGGAACTTTCGTTACCGGCGTTCTGATTCAGTTGACGAACGTCAAGATTATGGTTTTCTGCGTGACGGCTATATCAATTTACGCGCTGCCCTATAACACTAATTTTTTGTCGTTGCTTTTGTGTGGGCTGTTTTTACCGTTTACTGGCTCAGTATGCAATTTAGCATGGCTTTTTGCTGGAGTTGTCCTTAAAAAATTTTTCGGAGAATACCACAAGACCATCAATATTCTGATGGGGCTTTCGCTGCTGTTCTGTGCGGCAAGTATTTTGATGCAATAACGGAATTATACGTCTGTGAAGGTGCTTTTAACAGCATATAGTTTTTTTTTATAAATCGCCATACTTATTTAGTATTGGACGCGGTAAAATCGGGGTTCTATATTTGCGGCACGTAAAAGTTGTACGGAGATGCTGTGAAAATAGAACGGCTAAAAACAGATTTGTTGATTATAGGCGGCGGAACGGCTGGCTGTTATGCGGCTATCACGGCTGCAAATAATGATGCTCGCCTCAAGATACTCGTCGTCGAAAAGGCAAATATCAAGCGCAGCGGTTGCCTTGCCGCTGGCGTAAACGCCTTGAACGCCTACATTACCGAAGGCCATACGCCCAAGGATTATGTGGAATATGCCAAAAAAGACGCCGACGGAATCGTTCGCGAAGACTTATTGTACAGTATCTCCGAAAAGTTCAACGAGGTTACCGCGCATCTGGAAAAGCTTGGACTTGTCATCTTAAAAGACAAGGACGGCAAATATGTAACGCGCGGGAATCGCAATATCAAAATCAACGGCGAAAACATCAAGCCGATTTTGGCCGATGCCGTCAAGAAGTTACCCAATGTGACCGTGTTGAATCACGTGAACATTTTTGATTTCTCGGTACATAGCAACAAGATTGACGGTGCGTTCGGTTTCGGAATTGAGAACGATACATTCTATGCCATCGAAGCAGGCGCAGTCATTATCGCGACTGGTGGCGCGGCAGGACTTTACCGTCCGAACAATCCGGGATTTTCTCGCCATAAAATGTGGTACCCGCCATTCAATACAGGCGCGGGCTACGCCATGGGAATCCGTCATGGCGCCGAAATGACTACTTTCGAAATGCGTTTTATTGCACTGCGTTGCAAAGATACGATTGCGCCTACGGGAACGCTCGCGCAAGGCGTCGGCGCAAAGCAGGTGAATTCCCTCGGCGAAGTTTACGAGACCAAATACGGAATTTCCACTTCGGAACGTGTTTACGGAACGGTAGCCGAGAATCTGGAAGGTCGCGGGCCATGTTATTTAAGGACCGAAGGCATTTCTGCCGAACAAGAAGAATCACTTTTGAAGGCCTACCTGAATATGGCCCCGTCGCAGACTATCCTCTGGCTTGAAAATGAACTGCCCTCGAAGGCGAATGTCGAAATCGAAGGCACGGAGCCGTATATCGTGGGCGGCCACACCGCAAGCGGTTACTGGATCGACACCAAGCGCGCTACTACCATTCAAGGGCTTTATGCCGCTGGCGATGTGGCCGGAGGTGCACCGCAAAAGTATGTGACAGGTGCACTTGCCGAAGGCGAAATTGCAGCAAAATCCGCCGCAGAATACATCCACAGGAACGGCACCGCAACCGCGAAGATTTCGGTCAGCGAAATCGCTGCTCACATTGCAGAAGTCGAGAAATATCTACTGAACAAGAAAACCGCTCAGACTACCGAAAATCTCGAAGAAGCGATGCAGGCGGTTATGGATTCTTACGCAGGCGGCATCAGGACTAGCTATCGTTACAGCAAGAATCAACTGGATCAGGCGAAGAAAGAAATCGAAATCATCGAAAAGCTGACAGACAACTTGAGTGCCTCAAACCTGCAAGAGGTTATGTACATTTACGAACTCAAGGAACGCCTCACGGTTTGCAAGAGCGTTATTGCCCATCTCGCGGCACGCCATGAAACCCGCTGGCACAGCTTTGCAGAAAACCTCGACTACCCCGAAAAAGACAACACCAACTTCCGCAAGTACGTGAATTCCCGCCTTGAAAACGGCGAAATCAAAATCATCTTGCGCGAACTCACCGCAGAAGGGCAAAGAACTTATGAGCATCAGCATTGATCAAAGCATTTGCATTGGCTGCGGGAAATGCCACGATGTATGTCCCGGCACGCTAATCAAGATAAACGAAAATAAAAAGGCGTTTATCAAGTACCCCAAGGATTGCTGGGGTTGCACCTCGTGCATCAAGGAATGCCCCGTTCACGCCATTCGATTCTTCCTTGGCGAAGACATTGGTGGCAAGGGCAGCAAGGTGCACACCGAAAAAGTAGATGGCCTTGTCCGTTGGATTGTCGAGTTCCCCGATGGGCGAGTCAAGACCATCGACATTGACCCGAAAGAGTCGAATAAGTATTAGGAATTTCACTTCAAAATGTCATTCCGGACTTGGTCCGGAATCTCATAGGAGATTAAATTTGAGCGAATATTCACACCTCGATGAGCTGGAAGCCGAAGCTATCTACATCATCCGCGAAGTCGCTGCCGAATGCGAAAAGCCGGTGATGCTTTATTCTATCGGCAAGGACAGTTCCGTCATGTTGCATTTGGCCATGAAGGCCTTTTACCCCGAAAAACCGCCTTTTCCGTTCCTGCATGTAAACACTACCTGGAAGTTCCGCGAAATGATCGAGTTCCGCGACAACATCGCGAAAAAGCTCGGCATCGAAATGCTGGAATACATCAACCAGGATGGCGTCAAGCAAGGCATTAATCCGTTTGACCACGGTGCCGCTTACACCGATATCATGAAAACGCAAGCGTTAAAGCAGGCGCTCAACAAGTACGGATTCACCGCAGCATTTGGCGGTGGCCGCCGCGACGAAGAAAAGTCCCGCGCCAAGGAACGCATATTTTCGTTCCGCAATTCCGCACACGCCTGGGACCCGAAAAATCAGCGCCCCGAAATGTGGAAGCTTTACAACACCAAAATCAACAAGGGCGAAAGCATCCGCGTTTTCCCGATTTCGAACTGGACCGAAAAAGACATCTGGCAGTACATCAAACGCGAAAAGATTGACATTGTTCCGCTGTACTTTGCGGCCCCGCGCCCGGTTGTGGTGCGCGACGGCAACATCATCATGGTCGATGACGAACGCTTCCCGCTGCGCGAAGGCGAAAAGCCCGAAATCAAGTCGGTACGTTTCCGCACGCTCGGCTGCTATCCGCTTACAGGTGGCGTAGAATCGACCGCCACCACGCTTGACGAAATCATTGACGAAACATTGAGCGCCGTCTCTTCGGAGCGCACATCGCGCGTCATCGACAACGAAGCGGCCGGTAGCATGGAACGCCGCAAGAGGGAGGGATATTTCTAATGAAAGGTTTGTTGAAGTTTATTACTTGCGGCTCGGTTGATGACGGAAAGTCCACACTCATCGGGCACATTCTTTATGATTCGAAGTTGCTTTACACCGACCAAGAAAAGGCACTGGAATTGGACAGTAAGGTCGGTAGCCGCAGCGGTAAAATTGACTATTCGCTTTTGCTTGACGGCCTGATGGCTGAACGTGAGCAGGGCATCACGATTGATGTAGCGTATCGCTACTTTACTACGGATAACCGCAGTTTTATCGTAGCTGACACTCCGGGGCACGAAGAATACACGCGCAACATGGCCGTGGGAGCATCGTTTGCTGACCTTTCGGTGATTCTCATTGATGCGTCGCAGGGTGTTCTGGTGCAGACGCGCCGTCACGCACGCATTTGCAAGCTCATGGGCATTCGCTACTTCGTCTTTGCCGTAAACAAGATGGATCTTGTGGGCTACAGTCAGGAACGTTTCGAAGAAATTTTGAAGCAAATTAACGAACTCACCAGCGAACTTTCGCTTCACAGTGTTTATGTGATTCCGCTTTCGGCCACTGAAGGTGACAACGTGACCGTTAAATCCAAGAACATTCTTTGGTACAACGGCAAGGCGCTTTTGGATTACCTTGAAACCATCGACATTGACGATTCGCAGAAAGAAACGGGGTTCTATTTGCCGGTACAGCGCGTTTGCCGTCCCGACAGAACCTTCCGCGGATTCCAGGGGCAAATCGAAGCCGGCACAATCCGCGTAGGCGATACGATTACAAGCCTCCCAAGCAACGAAAAGGCTTCGGTCAAGGGTATTCTGCATACCGACAAAAATGTGGAAGAAGCCCATGTGGGCGAACCCGTCACCATCTCGCTCGACCGCGAAATTGACGTGTCGAGGGGAAGCGTCCTCATCAAGGATGCAGACATCGCCAGCTACAAGAAAATCAAATCATCTATCTTGTGGATGGACGACGAACCGCTTGAAATCGGCAAGGATTACCTTGTAAAACTCGGCACCAAGACGATTCCCGGTACGCTCACGAAAATCGAATACGCAATTGACGTGAACACGGGCGCACATATCAAAACCGAAAGCCTGAGCAAGAACGGAATCGCCGTCGCAGAAATCGTATTTGCCGAAGCAATTGTGGTTGACCTCTTCGAAAATCACAAGACACTTGGCGAATTGATTTTAATTGACCGCGTGACGCATGCAACATCTGCTTGCGGCGTGGTGGAAGGTCTATTTGAGAAGCAGATTGCTGCCGGTGAAAAGGCAGCCTTCGTGCAAGGCGAACGCCATGGCCGCGGAGAAATCTTCGAAGAATTCTTCTACGACACAGCAACGCTTTCTGTAGTAAAGCAACAGCCTGTCAAGCAGCACTACACCGTTGGCGATGAAATTCCGACTGTTGGCGAAAGCTACCACTATCCTGACGATTTCGACATTATCATCTTGCGTGATAGTGTTGCTGTCAAGGTTCGTGGCAAGCGCATTGCATCCGTGTTGGCTGTCGCTGATTACCACTATGGCAATGTTCCCGTTATCAACGGACGCGGCTTTGAACTTGCGTTACATTCCGACGAAGAAGTCCGTCAGTTGCTTGGCGAATACGAAGTTGCAAAGGACAATGCTCGCGAAGCCTTCTTCAAAAAATGGTCGCGCTTTGACACCTACCGCAAAGTGGTGATACACTAATCGGTTAAAGAGAATTCTGCTTCAAATTCTGCGAGGAATTTGCGGCCTTGTTCCCATTCGCCCAAGTTTGAATCGGAATTGATATGTCCGAGTGCACCGGCATTAAATAATTTTGCGCCCCACGCTTTGGCAAAAAATTTCGTCCGTTCGAATGCCATGTAAGGATCATTCTCGCTGCCCACAATGCATGCGGGCAGTGGGAGTTTTTCTGTAGGCATCGGTGCAAAATTCTTGATGACATCGACTGTGTCGACATCGGCTGGAGCCACAAGAAATACTCCCTTGATGTTTTCTGGGAGTGAGTGCTCCTTGTGTACGCGCAAAAGCCAAAGGACCGTCGTCACCACGCCCAGACTGTGCGAAACAAGAATCGTATCGTTCTTCAGTTCGCGCACGGCCTTATCTAGCGTTTCAATCCAATCTTCTTTTTGCGGTTTGTCCCAACAATGCTGGTAAACGCGGCTTGCGCTGGGCAAACTCCTTGTCCAAAAAGTCTGCCAATGGGTCGGGCCAGAATTATTCAAACCGGGAACAATCAGGTAGTGCATTTAACAAATCCTCTTTCCCTACAAAAATAGTATAAAACCGAAAGACCCCTTCGCAACAAGATTGCAAAGGGGCCGCTTGTGCGGAGATGTTGCACGAAGATGTTATGGATTTTTACTGGATAGTAGCCGTAATGCGGGCGGCAACGGCCACATCGGACACTTCCTTTTCGCTAAACAGATTCACCTGCAGCTTGGTGCGCTTGCCAATCTTCTTGATGGCGCTCACGGTCCAGGCGACTTCATCGGCACCGGGTTCAAGCTGGTCGCGGTCGCCAATGTATTCCACTTCTGCGTAAAGGTTATTCAAAATACCGGCGGTCGGGATTTCGAGACCTGCGAAGAACGGTACGTATTCGGAACCTTGGGCGTATTCCGGTTTAATGGCATTATCGACCGTCAGGTCTTCGCCGTCACCCGTGTAAATGTAGGCGACTTCGCCGTAGATGCCGAGATTCTTGAGGAAGTAATAGCTTGCGCGGCCAGCGACGCGGTGCGTCACTTCGGCAGTATGCTGAATCGGATCAAGAGCGTTCACTCGGTAAGCGGCACCAATCTTTGCGTCGCCGAATTTCAGGTTTTCTTCAAAGCGCAGGTAGCCGGTATCAAACTTGCTGTCGTACGTGCCGAGCAAGGCGGTAAAAGTAGAAGGTCCTGTTTCAAGGCCAAAGCTTACGGCGTCATGCTGGTAATCGCGAGCCAGGAATCCGCGCTTGGAAATGTTCGGATCGACGTAGGTACCAAAGTTACCTGCAACAGACCAGTCGGTACGGAATCGGCCGAACTGTGCGTTGAGTTTTCCAAATCCCAGATCCCACTTGTAGTTGGCGTAGTAGGTATCGGCGCTAATCTTGTCGTAGCTAGAGGTCTTACCATCGCCATCCTTGATCTTGTAGCCGAATGCAGGCGAAAAGATTCGCAAGGTAATCACAGCGTCAAAGCTTTCAGAAGAATATTTGCCGCCGATATTTGCACGCAAGAACGAATTGTCAAGCGTGTTGTCGGCATCATTATCGTACAGCGACTTGATGGCCTGTGCCTGAACGTTTCCGGTGAGCTTGAAACCTTCTTCTGCAGCGTCTTCAGCAGCGAAAGAGGTGGTGGCGAAAAGAGAAGTCGAAATAACCGCAGCGGCGGCGAACTTTGCAAAATTCTGGTTCATTGATAAACTCCTTGGTTATGATTTGTATTTGTTTGTTGTATTGATTTTTTGTGCGCCGAAATATAGAACTCGATTTTGCTATTGTCCAATACTTTAATTTTATGTTGGATTATCGATTTTTGCTATAGATTAATTTGTATGTGCTAAACTAATTTATATAGACTAGACGTATTTTGAAAGAGTAACGACGTCATCGCCGCTCCATGTATAAAGCGCAAGCATAGGCTCGTCTTTGGTCTGCATCGAATGAACATGATTTGAAGGATGCAGAATAAATTCACCCGGGTTACGTAATTGCGAAACACCGTCAAGTGTCCATACGGCATGGTCAGAAAGTACCACGTAAAGTTCTATGGCAGGGTGATAATGCGCCGGATAAAGTGTATTCTTGCCAAGCAGCGTAAAGCCAAAGCAAAAATGATCGTCGTGGTACGGCGCTTCAGGGCCAAGGATTTCGCCCCAGCCCATTTGATTTCCGAGCTCAGGCATGTCGGGGCGAGGCTCGTAATTATATTTCCACGGCAAGAAGGGGAGTGCTGGTTTTAGCGCACTCAGCAAGCGCGCTGTTTCTGAACACCCATACTGAATCGCTTCTTCTATATAGCGAATGAGCGGCGAATTGCTCTTCTCAAAACTCCCGCTAGGTTCAGGAATTTCTCGAACTGCAAACTTCGCCGCCTCTTGACCAATCAAATCGGCTTTCTTGGCGCGTTCACCAAGAAAGCGTTTTGATTCTTCTATCAACTGGCTTATGAATTCTTGCATATTTTTATTGAATGTTTGACTTCAACACGGCAACTGTGTGGCCGATGATTTCGCCCTTCTTAAAAGCTTCATGGGCCTCGGTAGCGGTAAGCTTTGCTGCGTCCAAAGACTTTTCGATTTCAAGTGCATTGCGACCCGATTCCTTCACAGAAATATTCGCGAAAGCCTTCTGCAAATCTGCCGCGCGGTAGAATCGGAATGGTCCGAGTCCGGCCTTTTCTTGAGCGGCATAGCCCGAAATCACATCTTCTGGTTCTGCTTGGACTTTCCAAGAATACGTGAAAATTTCTGAATGCAGACCGGCCAATTCACCGAGCTTGATGAATGCGCTGAGCGGGACGCGCCCGCCGAGCGTTGAATAGACCGCACCCTTGTCGGCCAAATAATCTTTAGCCTGCTTGAGCGCCAAGTAATGCAAATCCAGCATTTGTTCATGCACGAATTCCGGAATTGCTTCTGCACGCTTTTCCAAGTAATGTCCGCTGTTGCGACTGTCTTCTATCTTGGTGTCATCTGTCAGCGGAACGTTGGGCAGGTTTTCATAAATTACATCGTAGCCGCGCTTGCCATTCTTGAGCGGTTGCAACAAATCGCCTGCACCGAATTCAAGTTCAACTAAATCTTTATTCTTTAAATTGTTCTTGATGTTTTCGGCGGCTGCATCGACCACGCTTTTCTGCAAGTCGGTAAAGCCTACGCGCTTTGCACCTAAAAGCTCGATTCCCGTCAGCACATCGATTCCGGAACCTGTACCGATAGAGGTAAAGGCCTCAATATCGTGCCCTAAGTTCTCGCGAATCAACTTAAATGCAGGTGCTGCAATATAGGCGACCCAGTCGCTGTTTACGTCTTCGGTTTTTGGCAAATAAGCATGATCTGTAACAGTAATCGAGAGCTTGTCTTGAATACGCTTCGGTGCATCACTTAACGAAAGATATTTTTTGACATCAACAGATATACTCATTCACCCACCTTACTTCAAATTCAAATCTACTTCGCGATAAATCTTGTCGGTAAATTCATCGGCGTTCAGCTGCAAGTATCCGACTTTGTGCAACAAATCTGCAAAGTAATGCAAGTCGGCCTTCAAGTTTCTGCCACTCTTTTCCTTTTGTTCAGGAGTCTGGTATTCGTAAGACTTAATCAGGGTCGTTGCAAAAGCTTTGTCTTCAATAGCGGAATGCTTACCGGCCTGCATGAGTTCCACCGTTTCTTCGGGGTGTTCGCTAATCCAGGCTTGAGCCTGTTCCAAGGCGCGGAGCAGGGCTGCAATCTTTGCAGGTTCCTTTTCGAGAATCACGCCAGAAACATAGTAGAAGCAGCAATAGCGACCGGCGTAAACAGGGTCTGTTGCCAAATCCATCAGCACATCGGCTCTGCCGTCAGCGGCAGCGAGGCTACCAAGCGGATCCCAGAGAGCCGTTGCATCAACCTGCTCGCGCTGCAAGGCTTCCAAAGCTAAGTTTCCATCGGCATAAGGCAAGAACTGCACATCGTTTATAGCAGACACTCCGTTTGCTTCGAGCCAGAGAACAGTTGCTTGGTGTGGAGTAGCGCCAATGGCGTTCACGGCAATCTTTTTGCCCTTCAAATCTTGTGCCGAGCGAATCGGAGAACCCTTCTTGACCAACAGGTGAATGCAACCGACATGGAATCCGGCCACAACCTTGATGTTTACGCCATTTTCAACGGACTGGAAAAATGCGAAGTCAGAATTGGTGATGGCGTAGGTGCCGTTGTTGAGCCCGATTTTTCTCGTTTCTGCATTTGCCGAAACGAATTTGACATCAAGGCCTTCTTTAGCAAAGAAGCCTTTTTCCTTTGCTACAAAGAATGGGGCAATGCAAAGGGTGCCGTCAGAAACTGGGATTTCGACCGTGCCGAATTTAAAGGCGGTTTCTTCGCTCTTTTCGTTTTTTTCTTCGCAGGCAATGAGTGCAAAACTTAAGGTGAAAATTGCTGCGATAGACAACAGTGTTTGAATGAATTTCATTTATACGCTCCTTTATTATTTCTTGGTGCTAGCCTTAATTGCTTGTTCAAAATCCGCGATAATATCACGCGAGTCTTCGATACCGACCGACACGCGAATCATATCTTCGGGGATTCCTGCCGCAAGTCTATCCTTAAGGGACAACTGCGAATGGGTGCTTGTTGCCGGGTGCAAAACGCTTGTGCGGGCGTCACCCACATGCACTACCAAGGCTGCGACCTTCAACGCCTTCACGAACGAACGGATGGCCGCCTTACCGCCCTTGAGTCCAAAGGTCAGCACGCCACTACCGCCTTGATAATCAAAGTACTTGCGAATCAATTTATTATTCGGGCTAGATTTTAAAGCCGGATAGTTGACCCAGTTTACTGCCGGATGCTTGGAAAGGTATTCCGCCAAGGCTAAAGCATTTGAACTGTGCTGCGGCATTCTCAAATGGAGCGTTTCAAGCCCCAAATTCAAGAGGAATGCGTTGAACGGGCTTAACGCAGCCCCGAAATCGCGCAAAAACTGCGCACGGGCCTTGACAATGTAAGCCGCACGACCAAATTTTTCGGTATAAGAAGTATTGGCGTATTGTGCATCGGGATTTACCAAGTCCGGGAATTTTCCATTTTCCCAATTGTAATTACCGCCATCGATTACTACGCCGCCCAGGGCGACTGCGTGGCCGTCAATATACTTGGTCGCAGAATGAATGACTACATTCGCGCCATGCTTAAAAGGCTTTACCAAGAATGGTGTGGCAAGGGTGTTATCAACAAGGAACGGAACGTCAAATTCCTTGGCGAGCTTCGAGAACTTTTCAAAATCTAAAACACCAAGTGCCGGGTTTCCGATGGTTTCGCCAAAGAGAACCTTGGTATTGGGGCGGAACGCCTTGCGAATCTCTGCAATGGGTGCTTGCGGATCAATAAAGGTGGTTTCCACACCAAGCTTTGAAAGTCGAACATCAAGCAGCGTGTAGGTCCCGCCATACACCGCCTTAGAAGCCACAATGTGGTCTCCAGCCTTTACCAAGTTCGAAATCGCGAGAAGCACCGCCGATTGGCCCGAAGCCGTTGCCACAGCGCCTACGCCACCTTCCAATTCCGTAATTTTCGCTTCAAAAGCGGCAACGGTGGGATTTCCTGTACGCGTATACTTGTTGCCCGATTGCTTTAGCGCAAACAGGCGTTCCACATCATCAACGTCTTCGTACTTGTAAGTAGTTGACTGAAAAATGGGCAATACGCGGGGTTCGCCAACTTTCGGCTTCCAGCCCGCCTGCAAACACTTGGTGCCAAAATTCCAATTTGCCGGATTCGTAACATCGATTGCTGTAGATTTCTTAGATGCTTTATTAGCCATTATATTACCTCTCGTTATAACTTTTTTCAATGCGAAAAATAGAAAGGGGTTTTCGATTTTTCTAATACTTTGTTTTTATACAGAAATATCAGTTTTTTTTATAGCGTTATAGTCCGCCGTAATCAGATTCGCCATTGGGCAATAGCCGCCCCTTATGCATGGTGTAAACGCGGTCGCCATACTTAAAACCACGAGAATCATGGGTTGCCACAAGCACCGATGTTCCCGATTGCGCTAGTTCGGCCAAAAGGTCAAAGACAATCTTGCCGTTGGTTTCGTCGAGGTTGCTTGTCGGCTCGTCAGCGATTACAATTTCGGGCTTGTTCGCTAGGGCTCGCACAATTGCAGCTCTTTTCAGTTCGCCACCTGAAAGTTCCGCAGGCATTTCGTGCACCAAGTGCGCAATGCCTAAAGTTTCAAGCTTCGCGGCAATATCTACGTCAACCAAGTCAGCGATAGAACGAACCTCAATCTTTTTGCCGTCGCGGAGCGCTTGGGGCAACAAGATGTTTTCAAGCACCGTAAAATGGGGCAAGAAGACGGATTCTTGCGGCACGTAGCCAATCTTTTCGTTCCGAATCACCGAAATTTCGGCGTCCGAAAGGTTCGTAAAATCTGCACCGTTAAAAATCACGGAACCCTTGCTGGGACGATTAATTCCCGAAAGTAGCGACAAGAGTGTACTCTTTCCACTCCCTGATTCGCCATAGATTACCGAGAAATCGCCAGACCAGGCAAAAAATTCTACGTCTTCGACGGCGTTAAATTCTTCGCCGCGGCGTGTATAAGTCTTGTATAAATTAGAGACGTTTAAAATCAATGTTCTACCTCCCTTAAAGCGGCGTAGGCATCAATTTTGCTCACCTTATTTGCCACGCCATAAACAGCTACCGGGCCCACAGAATGCAAGAGCAGGATCACCACGGTATAAACTGCCACAATTTCAGCATTTCCTGGAACAATAAAGGGCACATTCACATGTTCGCCAATCCAGATTTTAAAAGTGAAAAAGGCGACGCTTGCAAGCAACAGACCGATATAAGCTCCGGCTGCCGACACCAACAGCGATTCGCCCAAAACAAGAGTCCTTAAGCGCTTG
The DNA here is from genome assembly GCA_017550445.1 of Fibrobacter sp. Next base: position 56,287 of record JAFZOV010000141.1, on the reverse strand, counting down.
CGGGTAAAGCCTACAATGCGAAGCAGTGCATATTCACGCCTGCGTTCACGCGTCGAAAGCGAAAACGAAATCACGATTGCGGCAACCGCTATAATTAAGAAGAATGTAACAATTACCCACAGCACAACCTGCAAGAAATCGGCCGACTTTTCAAGCCCAGAAAACATATCTTTTCGGCTGCGAATTTGCACATTGTCAAATCGGGTATGAATCTCGCGAGACAACCGTTCCAAATCGGCATCTTCGGCAAGCTTGATCAAAATACTTGAATAGCTGACCGCATCGCTTTCGTTTTGGTACAAGAATGTCACGCCCTTTTCCTGAGCCGCTTCACGGATGGTTGCCAAAGTTGAAATATCTACAAATACGGCCTGGTCAAGCTTGTTGCCAATCGGTTCAAGAGTGGCTGCCACAGGGTATTCGTGGCCAAAGAATTTGACGGTTTTCTTTTCTTCTACATGAATTTCACTGCCGACAACAATCGCTCCTTTGGGAATCTTTTCCGTAAATACTTCGTGAATCCAAGGCTGGATCACAAAATCAGTTGCTGGATCAAAACCGATAATTGCAACTTTCTGATCGCAGCAGCTCGAACTCAACGAAGTCAAGTAGTATTGCGGAGTCGCGTTTTCAATACCGTTCAGCCCGCGAATAAATTCGAGCAGGCCCTGCGGCAAGTAAGCGTATTTAGAATCTCCCAGCAAAAGAACGCTCTGGTCGTTAATCTCGCTGCCTTGGGGAATGACAATCACATCGGCACCCAAGCGCGATGACAATCGGTTCAGCCCCTTCGACAAAGAAAGCGACAATAGTCCGGCCACCAAGAGCACTGCAGCCAAAAGCGCAATCAACAGCGAAAGTCCAAAACTCCGGAACGGGTTGCGCAAGTAATTTTCAATAATCAAATCAAGATTTGTCTTGTTCATTTCGCCTCCTTAATTTCAAATAAAACAGGTTCACTGCGGCAAATAACGCAATCACAACGCCTGTAATGGCAAGCACCGGAGCCGTTACCGCGTGGCATGCCATGTGAGTGTGCGGGCATGTACCCACAATCACTGTCGGCACTAACGCAACAAAAATTCCCGTCGCAAGCGCCAAGGCCGAAAGAATAACATGCGCATTCTTCTTTAAAATTCCTGCCGCTGCAACCGCAATCACCAACAACACAAGGCCCAAAATCGAATCAACTGTTGCCGATGTTCCGCAACGCATCACACCGCCACCCATCGGGTGGCAAACCGGCAAAATCAATTTTGTAAGTGCAATCAGCAAAATGCCGAAAACAAGATTGGCTACAACAAATACTTTATACTGTTTCATCGTTTACTCCTTATGGGTTAAATCATATATTCAGGCGCAGGACTTACGCGGGCTAAATTAAACCGCTCCAAAATCTTGGTGCGCCTTTCCAAGAATCGGCTACCGCCACGTTCGCGCGGGTAAGAATCGTTAATTTCAAGCACCTCGCTAATGCGGCCCGGGCGCGGCGTCATAATGACGATACGGTCAGACAAGTAAAGCGCTTCGTCAATATCGTGCGTCACTAAGATCATTGTAATGTCATGTTCCTTACGCAAATCCAAAAGCAAGTCCTGAATCTCGGCACGCGTAAACGAATCAAGAGCTCCCATAGGTTCGTCAAGCATCAAAATTTCGGGTTCGTTAATTAGCGCACGGGCAATTGCCACGCGCTGCGCCATGCCACCGCTAATCTGGTGCGGAAAATTTTTCTCAAATCCAGCTAGTCCGACTTTTTCAATATATTCGCGCACCTTGTCTTTGTTCTGCTTGTAAATTCCGCGAATCTTGAGGCCCATTGCGATATTGTCTTCTACTGTAAGCCACGGAAAAAGGCAACCTTGCTGGAACACGTAACCGCGCTTGGAATCGGGACCCAGCACAGGTTCGCCATCAAGGATAATCTTTCCTTCTTGTACAGGGTCAAGGCCTGCAATCAGGCGCAAAAGAGTCGTTTTTCCGCAACCCGATGCCCCAAGAATCGAAATGAATTCGCCGCGAAAAACAGAGAGATCGATGTCTTTCAAAATCTGCCGAGGTTCCCCAGTACGTGTATCTATAAACGAACGATTCACGCCGCGAATTTTCAAGATTTTCTCTTTGTCTAAAATATCGTTCATTTAAGCCTCCTAGCGCACAACGCCTTTTTGCCAGCGGAGAAGATAATTCTGCACGGCGCTAACTGCTTTCAAAATAATGGAGAACAAAACTGCCATCACGATAATCGCTGCAAACACCTTGTAATACGCACTCCAAACTTTCGAGGTGTTAATGTAATAGCCAAGTCCACCCGGCTGTCCCATCATTTCAGCCATCACGAGTGTCGTAAATCCGAACGCCGCTGCCGTTAAAATACCCGTGAAAATCTGCGGCATTGCATGCGGAATTGCAATATGGAACACCTGATAAAACTGCCCCGCACCAAAAGTACGCGTGAGTTCAAATAGTGCTTTGGGCGTGCCCTGTACTCCATCTGCCGTCATGGTTGCCACTGGGAACCAGGAGCAAATCGCAATCAAGAATGTTGCCGCCGTAAACGAAGTCGGGAACAGCGTGAGTGCAAAAGGCATCCATGCCACCGCAGGAATCACACCGCAAATATTGAGCGCCGGCAAAATCCAGTAACGGGCCTTTGGATACCAGCCGATCAGAACGCCTGTCACAACGCCGGTGACAACGCCCACCGAAAATCCGGCAGCAAACAACCGCAACGAATAAAGCGTATTCTGCCAGATAAATTTTGTGTCACCGAGAAACGCGTCCATAATAATGGCTGGCCCCGGAAAAAACGGCTGCGGAAGAATCAATAGCTTTGTTCCGAGAATATCCCAAGCGGCAAGCGACAATCCCATCGCGAAACGGAATTTCGCACCGAAATAGAACTTTGCAGACTTCTTGGGGCCTACTTTTCGCACGAAATTTACTACAGCATGAATAACATAATAAGCTGTAATCGCAAGCAGCACCAAACGGTACGCCAAATTATCGTCAATCGTAAAGCCTGCAAAAACATATTCCTTAATTCGCACATTCTCGGCTACTTGCGGAAAAAACAAGTTCACTAGAAACGCTATCAAAAATCCTGATGTTGTCAATATAAAATTCATTCAATCTCCATGTTTAAGGCGTAAAAAAGGCGCTCCCGAAAAGGACTTCGAGTTTCTCAGGAGCGCCGGGTTGTACGGAGAGTACAAAAAAGAATCCAGTCTAGCAATCGGTTCCTAATGATGAAAAAGTCACCAGAACTGGATGCTGTTTTCTTTCCTATTAATTTTGTAGGCTATAAAATAGAATATGATTTCTTACTCATCAAGGCATAAATGCATACTATTTATCTATTGTTTGTTATAAGTTTTCTTTATCGCCTGCTTTAACAAATTAATTTATTCGTAGAGTCCCTTGCTGAAGTAACGGTCGCCACGGTCAGGTGCCACAAACACAATGTTTCCGCGAGCTCCTGATGCAATCAACTTCTTCGCTGCAGTAAATGCTGCGCCCGACGAAGATCCCGCAATGATTCCTTCTTTCTTGGCGAGTTCGCGAGCTCCGCCAAAGGCATCGTCGTCGTTGATTTTCACCACCTGATCCACCAGCGACATGTCCATGGTGTCAGCGATAAAGTCGTTGCCGATTCCTTCGATGTTGTAGTCTACATGCTCGCCGCCGCCCATGGTAGAGCCAATCGGGTCTGCAAGCACACCCTTGATTTGCGGGTTCTTTTCCTTGAGGTACTTGAGAATGCCGCTGTATGTGCCGCCACTCCCTGCGCCCGCCACCACGTAATCTACGTGACCATCCAAGTCTTCATAGATTTCGGGACCGGTGGTTTCGTAGTGAGCAAGCGGATTGGCCATATTGCGGAATTGCCTGAGCGAAACAGAACCAGGAATTTCCTTGAGAAGTTCTTCGGCTTTCTTTTCGGCACCGAGCATTCCCTCTTCGCGCGGAGTGTTAATGAGTTCTGCGCCGAGCGCACGCAAAAGTGTCTGCTTTTCTTGCGAGAACTTTGTCGGTACCACAAATATCACACGGATGCCGCGGTTTAGGGCGGCGAAAGCGATGCCGAGTCCTGTGTTACCCGCGGTTGCTTCCACAATGGTTCCGCCCGGTTTGAGCGTTCCGTTGGCGAGTGCGTCGTTTACCATGTAAAGACCAGTACGGTCCTTCACGCTGCCCGACGGGTTCCAAAGTTCGAGTTTTGCAAACAGATTTACGCCTTCGGGGAGCCCCACATGTGTAAGTTTTACAAGCGGAGTTTTCCCGATCAACGACTGCATGGATTCATAGTAATGCATAATTACGCCTCTCTTGCCGCATTAATAGCATTGTTTATATCTACGATAAGATCGTCCACCCTTTCGATGCCCACAGACAAGCGGATCAATCCGTCGGTAATGCCGACCTTTTCGCGAATTTCCTTCGGAATAGACGCGTGGGTCATCGTAGCCGGGTGGCACACAAGGCTTTCTACGCCGCCCAAACTTTCTGCCAGAGAAATCAGTTGCAGGCTCTTGAAGAATTTCTTGATATCGTAATTTTCCTTGAGCTCAAACGAAATCATGGCTCCGCCGTTTTTCGCCTGGTTCTTGTTGATTTCGTACCCCTGTGCTGTCGGGAGTCCCGGATAATACACATGCTTTACGGCTTCGTGCTGTTCCAGGTAGCGGGCAATGCGTTCCGCATTTTCAACATGTCTGTCGAGGCGCACGCCCAAAGTCTTGATTCCGCGAATCAGGAGGAAAGAATCGAATGGGCCAAGTACTGCGCCAACTGCATTCTGGTTGAATGCAAGCTTTTCTGCAATTTCTTTATTGTTGGTTACAGCAAGACCGGACACCACGTCGCTATGGCCGCCAAGATACTTTGTGGCGCTATGCACCACAATGTCGGCGCCAAGTTCCAGCGGTCGCTGCAAATACGGCGTCATGAAGGTGTTATCGACAATCGTCAAAATGCCGTGCTTCTTCGCAATCGCGGCAACGCCTGCCAAATCCGTCACCGTCAAGAGCGGGTTCGCCGGGCTTTCGATAAAGAAAGCCTTCACATCGGGCGTCACCTTGGTATCGAGCGTTTCCAGATTCGTTGTATCTTCAATGGAGTAGTTGATTCCGAGATTCTTGAAGACTTTGTCGAGTACGCGGAAAGTTCCGCCATACACGTTGCTCGAAATAATGATGCGGTCACCCTGCTTAAAAAGCGAAAGCACCGTAGAGGTTGCGGCCATGCCGCTTGCAAAAGCAAAACCAGCAACACCGCCTTCGAGGTCAGCGATCAACGCTTCGAGAGCTGCGCGCGTGGGATTGCCCGTGCGGGAATATTCCCAACCTGTATTTTCGCCAAGGCCAGCCTGCTTATAGGTAGAAGTCTGGTAAATGGGAACGTTTACGGCACCCGTGACCTTGTCACCATCGATGCCACCGTGAATGAGTTTAGTTTCAATATACTTAGAAGTTGACATTTTGAAGTCCTTTGTGCGCCCTCGGCGCCTTTTGTGTTAATAAAAAAACTCCCGCTTCCAATTCAGGATAAGCGGGAGATAAATTTGCAGAAATTCGCAATAACTCTACACCCGCCTACATCGGCGACAGTTCATACACCATGCACAGCAGAGAGAGTTGTTTGCGAAAAACTTCATTTGGTTCGCCTCAGATTAGATAGCGTCGAGAGCCTGCTTAAGGTCGTTGATGATATCTTCGTAATGTTCCGTACCAATGGAGAGACGAATCGTTGCCGGGGTAATGCCAGCTTCGGCAAGTTCTTCCGGAGTGAGTTCGGAGTGGGTGGTGGTGTAGGGGTGAACCACCAAGCTCTTCACGTCGGCAACGTTAGCGAGCAAGCTGAAGATCTTGAGGCTGTCGATGAACTTGAAGGCTTCTGCCTGGCCACCCTTCACGTCGAAGGTGAAGATGGAGCCGCCGCCGTTCGGGAAGTAACGTTCGTAAAGCTTGTGGTCCGGATGGTCGGCAAAGCTCGGGTGGTTGACCTTTGCGACCTTCGGGTGCTTCACGAGGAACTCGAGAACCTTCTTGGTGTTTTCCACGTGGCGATCCAAGCGGAGTGAGAGCGTTTCGGTGCCCTGCAACAGGAGGAATGCGTTGAACGGGGAAATTGCAGCGCCTTCGTCGCGGAGGAGAATAGCGCGGATGTAAACGATGTAAGCTGCGGCTCCTGCTGCTGCCGTGAAAGGCACGCCGTAGCTCGGGTTCGTTTCGGTGAACTGCGGGAACTTGCCGCTTGCAGCCCAGTCGAACTTGCCGCCATCAACAATGATGCCGCCGAGAGTCGTACCGTGACCGCCGATGAACTTGGTAGCGGAATGCACGACGATGTCTGCACCGTGTTCCAGCGGGCGAATCAGGTAAGGAGTACCGAAGGTATTGTCAATCACAACCGGAATCTTATGCTTGTGGGCGATTTCGGAAATGGCTTCGATGTCCGGAATGTCGGAGTGCGGGTTGCCGAGGGTTTCGATCAACACGAGCTTGGTGTTTTCCTTGATGGCGCCTTCGACTTCCTTGAGGTTGCGGGTGTTCACGAAGGTCGTGTCAACTCCGAACGGACGGAGCGTATGTTCCAAGAGGTTGTAGGTGCCGCCGTAGATGGTGCGCTGTGCAACCACGTGGTCACCCTTGCGGGCGAGAGCGGTAATGGCGTAAGTCAGGGCTGCAGCACCAGAAGCAACTGCGAGGCCTGCGATACCACCTTCAAGAGCAGCGATGCGCTTTTCAAAAACGTCCTGCGTGGTGTTGGTGAGGCGGCCGTAAATGTTACCGGCATCCTTCAGGTGGAAACGGTCGGAAGCGTGCTGGGCGCTGTGGAACACGTAGGAGGTGGTCTGGTAAATAGGAACTGCGCGAGAATCGGTTGCGGGGTCTGCCTGTTCCTGGCCAACGTGGAGCTGAAGAGTTTCGAAATGGAGTTTGTTCTGTGTAGTCATTGTTAAAAATCCTTTTTGCGGCTTCGCCGCGGTAAATAGTGGTTGGTGATTAAGATGCGTGATTTGGAGTCTCAAAGTTCATAAATGCTTTTGTTAATTCAATTCTGAATTCCGAACTCCTAATTCCGAATTATTTTATGCGCGCCCGCATTCGACAGTCAGATTCACAACTCATAGCCTATCCTACCTTCGCGACTCTGTCGCATCAAAAAAGTTTTTGAACGGCTCATCCGTTCGACAGAGGGTAAATTAGAACTTAATTCCTACCCTTTCAATAGGAAATCGTTGTGGTTTTCAAGAAAAATGCTTACAATTTTCTTACTAATAGTTTTTGACTATAACTAGTGTTCAGAAAAATGCGGTTTAAACGCTATAAACCGCAATTCCAGGATTTTCCGCCAGGAATTTTGCCTCTGGCTTTGCTGCTGTTGCGCATGAACTGGTCCAGCGTGACGCTGTCCAGGTAATTCTTGATAATAGAATGGAGCTCTTTCCAAATGGGGAGCGTGATGCAGATGTCGGCGCGTTCGCAGTTGTTCTTGGCGTCGTCAAGGCAAGCGACTGGTGCGACGGAGGTCTCCAAAACTGAGAGAATTTGCCATACGCTGCATTCCGAAGGCTTGCAATTGAGCCTGTAACCGCCGGCTTTGCCGCGTGCGCCTGTAAGCAACTTGCCGCGTACCAGCGAACCGAGAATCCCTTCGAGGTATTTCTCGGAAATCTGCTGACTTTCGGCGAGTTCTTGCAACTTAACGTATTCGTCCTTGCCGTGCTGGGCAAGGTCAATCATGACGCGGAGTGCGTAGCGGCCTTTGGTAGAAATTCTCATATTGCAAAACCTATTAACCCAATTATAACAAATCCTAGATGCTTGGCGCAGTCTCTCTAGAAAAAGTCTATATCAAGTGCAGTCTTTTTGCGGCCTGCGGGCTCAATGACTGCGGCTGAGAACTTGGCTGCAGCGAACAGGCGGTTCGTAATTTCGACAACCTCGTCTTCGGTCATGGAGTTAATCGTCTTTTCGGACTGTTCCATGGTGCGGAATTCGCCGAGGTGTAGCACCTGTTCTGCCATGCGTACCACGCGCTTTTCGGGGCTGTCGGCGCCAAGGTACATGGCTCCCAAAATGTTTGTTTTTGTGCGCTCGTATTCGCCCTTGTTGAATCCGTGCTTCAAGAAATTGCGGGTCTCGTTGAGAGACAAATCGAGTGCGGTGCGCAGCTGGTGCGGCTCGGTGGCAAGCGATACGCCCCAGTCGGTGCAGTCGCGGTAAACGTCGGCGGTAGAATATACGGAGTAGGCGAGTCCCTTGTCTTCGCGAATCTTTTGGAATAGGCGGCTTGCCATGCCGGCGCCCATCGCCACGTTAAATAGCGAGAGTGCGCAACGGGTTCGCTCGTCTACCAGGGAGCGGTCAAAGCTTAAGCCCCAGAAAAGGTTCGACTGGGCGATGTCTTGCTTTTGCACCACCTTCACGCTGTTGTGTGCCTTGTAAATGTCGGTGGGCTCGGCGCCGTTGATTTTCTTTTGTGCGAATTTTTCGGCACAAAGTTCTACAAGTTCTTCGTGGTTGACTTTACCCGAGGCGCAAATCAAAAGCGGAATCTCGTTAATTACCTGCTCCTTGTACTTGAGCATTTGCTTGTGGGTGAGTGCCTTGACCTGCTTGATGTTGCCGGTAATGGAATGCGCAATGCCGCAGCCCTTAAAGTGAATTGCGTTGAATACGTCGCCTACGATTTCTTCGGGAATGTCGTCGTAGCTGTGGATTTCTTCGATAATCACACGGCGTTCCTTTTCCATTTCCTTCTTGTCCATGCGCGGGTGCATGAGCATGTCGGCAATCACGTCAACGGCGAGTGCCAAATGCTTGCGCTCGATCTGTGCGTAAAAACCTGTTTCCTGACGGGTAGTGTAGGCTTCCAGGTTTCCGCCCTTGTCTTCAATAGCGCGTGCAATTTCAAGGGCGCTCCTGTTTTCGGTTCCCTTGAATACCAGATGTTCGTAAAAGTGACTCAGACCAAATTCGTCTTTAGATTCGTGACGGCTTCCGCGCGGAACCCATGCACCCACTGCAACCGAATAAGCATGCGGCATATAGTCGGTGAGAATAGTGATTCCGTTTTTAAGTTCGGTTTTCTTTACGATTTGTTTCATAGTTTATAAAATCCCTTGTCATCTTGAGCGAAGATCACCGAGCTTGCCGAGGTGAACGGAGTCGAAAGATCTAAAATTGAGATTCTTCGACGCGGAGTCTTACGACTCCTTGCTCAGAATGACACCCTAATTATTACATTCGTCTCTCGTCTGTAGGCTCGAAGAGCCGTTCTTTCGTCTATTTGCGTATTCGCGGTGTTTCGCCTTCACTTCTTCGCTTACGTTCATGCAACCTTGCAACTGGTAGAAAAATTCTTCAAGCTGCTGCATGCTGTAAATCGTCTTTCGGCTAGAAATTTTCTTGAGCAGGGCGTCTTGCAGTTCGCTGCAGTGAACAATGCTCCAGACGTCGTTGTCTTTAGGCACCTTGCGCAACGTGCAACGGTCGCTGAATACCACGAACGAAATAAAGTGTGCCTTTTCGTGGCGAATCTTGAGAAAATGTTCCAGTGCAAGAATGTGTCCGATGTTTTGGCGAATCGGGTTGTGGAACGTGTGCTCGGTGTTTGCGTTCAGGTGCTGCGTCCAGCGTTCTTCTTCAAGGCTTCCTACAATTTCGCCCGAAAGATTCTTGCTTTCAAGAACGTAGATTCCCGACTGGTGCAAAAGTAAGGCGTCTATTTCGGTGTAGCCTGCACGGGCGGGAATGTAGAGGTTCCGCATCAGTACGTAGCGGCGTTTATCGGTGTCGCAGACGCGGGCGGTAAGCGCCATCATCGCGGCTTCGCCAAAAATGCCTCGCGGGTCGTTCGCTATGCGCTCGTCGTTAAAGTTCGGATTGGGCTTGAAAAAGTTTTCGCTGCGGGTTGGCGCATGTGTAATGCCGTAACCGCCCAGTTCGTAGGGCTTTCCGAAATCCTGCGGGTCGCGCTTGCCGAACCCTTGGTGACGTTCCTGCTCAAAATCGCGAAAAGTCTTGCGGCGGCCATCGCTGTGGTACATTTTGCGGTTCTTTTTCGGCGCTTTCCCCTTAATCTTAAAGAAAATCAGGGCGAGTACTAAAACGATACCGATAAGAGTCGAAAAAGTCATGCCGCAAGTATAGTAAAAAAGCCTAAATTGCGGATTTGTCAGGATACAAAAAAAAGCCGCTCTGGTGGGTTTGTCTCGTCTAGAGACCTGCGGCTCACATCCTGCGACCTACTCGCTGGGCGACGCCGTCTGCCTTTTATCCACCAGAGGGGCTCAATCATTAATATACCACATTTTTTTAGAAGTGGTACATTTTTTTTCGAAAAATATATTCCAAGTTGGAATAATTGGTGCTAACCGATAAAACCGTGGGGGGTGAAACCGAGACCCTTCACGAGTTCAAAATCCTTGCAGCTGTTGACGCCGGCGGTAGTGAGCATGTCGTCGGTGATGGCGGCGTTGGCCCCGCTCTTGAAAGCTCGCTTGCCGTCGTCGCCTAAAACGCCGCGTCCACCTGCGAGGCGGATGAATGCCTTCGGGTTGATGAACCTGTAAATCGCCACGATGCGGCAGAACTCGTCGTTCGTGAGTTTCGGCAAGTTCTCGTAGGGCGTGCCCGGAATGGCGTTCAGCACGTTAACCGGAGTGGACTTGACGCCGAGTTTACGCAAGTCGAGGCACATATCGATGCGGTCTTCCATGGTTTCACCGAGGCCCATGATGCCGCCGCTGCAGATTTCGAGACCTGCTGCCAGGGCGTTTTGCAAAGCACCGATTTTATCATCGTAGGTGTGCGTGGTGCAAACATCCGGGAAGTGCCTGCGGTAGGTTTCCAGATTGTTGTGGAAGCGGGTGAGGCCTGCTTCTTTCAGCTTGTCGAACTGTTCGCGATTCAGGAGTCCTGCCGAAAGGCATACGGAAAGCTTCGTCTCTTTTTTGAGGCGGCGGATGGCTTCGCTAATTTGTTCTACATCGCGGTTCGAAAGGGTGCGGCCCGAAGTCACGATGGAGTAGCGGGGGATGCCTGCGGCTTCTTTTTTCTTGGCGTCGGCCACGATTTCGTCGGCGCTAAGCAGCTTGTATTCGGGGGCGCCGGTGTGGTAGTAGCTGCTCTGGGCGCAGTATTTGCAGTTTTCGGAGCAACGACCGCTGCGGGCGTTCACAATAGAGCAAAAGTCGAAGTCGTTCCCGTGGAATTTTTCGCGGATTTCGTTAGCGGCGTCGCAAAGTTCCTTGAGATCTTCACTTAAAAGTTGAACCGCTTCTTCGCGGTTGATCTCGTAACCGCCTAAAACTTTTTCCTTAAGTTCCTGGATAAAGGACATTTCTCTACTCCTTGAACAATTTTTGCGTGCAAATATAGGAAAGATAAGTTATATTATGTTTATAAACAATTAAGCCCAAAGGGGGTTATATGCTTAAAAAGATATTCCTGTCTGCAGCGGTTGCGGCTCTTGTTTTTACGGCTTGCGATTCTGATTCTTCGACATCGCCGAAAAACGATGACAAATCTGTCGAAGATCCGGCAAAAGAGCCTGATTCTGCTGCGGTGAATGGTAAATCTGAAACTACCGTATACGATACTGTTAAGACGTCCTTTTCTGCGGATCAGGATGTTGTGGGTGATGAATGCTTGGTTAGAAAAACGTCTGCTGATTCCTTTGTCATGACAATGAGTGAAGCTGGCGTTACGACATCCATCACGTCGGTTCTTAAGGGCGATAAAGTCAAACTTACCTATGTGTCTGTTTATGATGAATCTATACCTATGGCAACGATTCAGAGCTTCTGCGATGCGAACAAACAAGAAGCTGTAGGCGTGGATGCATCGGTGGAGTGCGATGGACGTACGATGACTGTTCGAGAAACTAAAGAATCTGACATGACTTTTGAACAGATGCTTGCTTCGGCTAAATCGACCTGCGAAAAGTTGAATTCTTCTGTCAGCTCGAATGCTGAAGAGCCGGATTCTGGCATAGAACCGAATCAGGGGTCTCTTAATGAAAACGCAGAGGTGGTTACGGACCCGACTCGAGCCACTTGTCAGATTACAGAGAAAACGACAAATACTTTAAAGATGGTTATGGCTCAGCCGGATTCGGGATCAATTTATACGTCGTACGAGTATAAAAATGGAACTCTTGTGACTGAGGCCCGTTTCGATTTCCTGATGACGATGCCGTTGACTCAAATTAACGAGTATTGCGCTGATCTCAAAGCCGATGCCGCTGAAATGGCTGAGGAAGATGGCTCGGTTGTCGATGTGGACTGTGATGGCTATAGGATCACTGTAACCGTCGTTGAACAGTCTTCGATGAATGTTCTTCCTTATATTGCTTCGGACATGGTCGAATATTGCAATGAAATTCAGCGGACTGGGGTGATTCCTGAAGATGACGATGAAGAAGATACGTTCTTCTAATGAAAATTTTTAACGGAAAACAAGAAAAGCTCGGCATTGCCGAGCTTTTTTTCATAAACTGTTGAAAATCGATATAGAATAACATTTTGTTAAAGAAACGAGTGAGGCGAGGCGTCGCTCGCCCGTAGCGTACGAAATTGTACGTGAGGTGCGAGCGCAACGAAGTATCACGAAGTTTATTTAGCAAAAGGAGGCATGACCTGCCACAGAACAGCCTTATGAGCATGCAGTCGGTTTTCTGCTTCTTCAAAGCTCATGTTCACGTCGAGGTTGTCCATCACGGAGTCCGTGATTTCTTCGCCGCGGTGAGCTGGCAAGCAGTGGCTGACCTTGCAGTGTGCCGGAGCGAGCTTCAGGAGTTCGTCGTTGATCTGGAACGGCAAGAAGTGAGACTGCTTCGTAGCCTTTTCGCCTTCCTGACCCATAGAAACCCACACGTCGCTATAGAGAATGTCGGCGTCCTTGACGGCGTCCTTCGGGTCGTTGAACACTCGGTACTGGCAACCATGCTTCTTGAGGCCTTCCTGGGCTTCTTCCACGACCTTGGCGGGCTGTTCAAAACCCTTCGGGCAGGCGAGCGTGAAGTTCATGCCCACCTTGGAGGCGAGGGCGAGGAAGGAGTTTGCAACGTTGTTGCCGTCACCGATGAAGGCGACTGTCTTCGGCTTGCCGTCGGCGTTCTTGAATCCGCCGAGGTTTTCGCAAATCATCTGGGCGAAGGCGATGGCCTGGCACGGGTGATAATCGTCGGTCAATGCGTTCACTACGGGCACGCTGCCGTATTCGGCGAGCTGTTCCACCAAGTCCTGCTTGAAGCAACGGACTACGATGGCGTTTACCCAGCGGCTAAGGCAACGGGCTACGTCCTTGACACTTTCGCGCTTGCCAAGGCCAATGGAATCGGGGGCGAGCAATACGGCATGGCCGCCGAGCTGGTTCATACCCACCTGGAAGGTGGTGATAGTTCGCAGCGAGGGCTTTTCGAAGAACATGGCGATGTTCTGGCCGTGCAGACGGTCAGATACTTTACCGGCGTGAACCTCGGCCTTCAGGCGAGAGGCGATTTCGATAGTTTCCAGGATTTTTTCTTCGCTCCAGTCCATGAGGCGGAGGAAGTGCTTGTTGCGATCAATCATTTTTGATTCCTTTGGGCAAGCCCGTAAAACAAAAAAAATTAAAAAACGGAGCTTTTACACTCCGTCTTTAACAGGAAATCACAATAGAATGCTAACGGATATTAGCGAAGTTTCTTTTTGTGACGGTCACGACGACGGCGCTTCTTACGCTTGTGAGTCGCAATCTTCCTGCGCTTTCTTTTCTTTCCGCAAGGCATGTTGTTTCTCCGTTAAGGGTTAAACTTAAAAATGTGTCTCCAAATAGAGAAAATTTTAGGGGCTTTGTCAAGGCAAAACACCCCAAAACACATAAAAATATAAAAAAAAAGCATTCAAAAACCCCCGACTTGCGCCGAGGGTCGGGGCATAGCCCCATTTCGGGTGTGTGGAGTTTTTAAAATATTACAAACCCAGTTCGCCAAAAATCAGCAAGTACTTGGAAATGGTCTTGCACCATTCGTAGTGGAATCCGCTGTAGGCGTTTACCACGCACTTGTCCCAGTCTTGTATTTCGGTCTTGTAGACGTTTACGGCGTCTTTCGCACAACGTAACATCTGGTGAGGGGCGTTGGCGTCTTCGGCCAAGAATGCGTTTGCTTCGCCGGCGGTTTCCAGCGAGTAGTGGGTGAGCATGGTAGATACGCCCACCGTATGGCCTGTAATGGGGAGCGTGCCGGCCGCCATCGCCTTAAGGATGATGGACGAGGACGGTTCGCGGAGGTTGGCCGCAAAGAGTGCGTCGGAACCGGCGAGGGTGTCTCGCAACTGGAATGTGCGGTCTAGTTCGCTGTCCAGGTCCTGCACGCACATGACGTCCGGGTACTGCTTGGCGAAATCCTTGTAGTAGGTCCATTCGCTACTTCTAGACGAAATGCCTACGATAATGAAAATTTCAAGCCTTGCAATGTCCGAAAGAATGGTCGCGAGCGTTTCGGATGTGTTGCCCGCTTCTTCGTCCAGGTGCACATAAAGGACCATCTTGCCGTCGAAGTCCACGCCGAGTTCGGATTGCAACTGGGCGCGTGCCTTTGCTTTAGCCTCTTTGATGGGAAGATTGTCCTTGTTGAAGTCCCAGACCTGGTAACTTACGCCGAACTGCACGCCAATGAGCTTGTCGGCGTTGCGGTTCAAGAATCCGCTAATGCCGCCGGGCAGGTTGGTGTTGAGCATGGCGTCGCGGTAGCCGGGCGAGGGGAACAGCACCTTGGTGGCGTACAGAATGCCCACCTTGAGCAGGCTGACTTTACCCCAGAACTCGTAGCCGTCCATATTGTAATCCTTGCGCGGAAGACCGATCTTTTCGATCTCGCTGGATGAAATATGGAAGTCATAAGTGATGTTGTGGACGGTAAAGAAGAACGGAATCTTGTATGCAAAATCCCTGTAGGTTGTCTTGGACAGGGCGCCTGCAAGAGCGCCGCCCCATTCATGGCCTAAAATGGCGTTGCATTCAAACTTGGTTTCTGCGGCATAGGCGAGAGCGGCCGATGCGAGGAATGCGAACCGGATATGGTTGTCTGAGTACGGGGCGCTCTGCGGGGGACCGTACACGTAGGGCCTGCCGAAATATTCTTCGTTGTATATATATGTATGCAGGGGGTCCTTTTCGGAAACCCAGATTTCGTAGGGCTTGCCCTGGAGCTTTTCGACGCCGCTATAAATACAGTGGTAGCCGTCTACGTCGACCATCAGGTTCTTGAAAAACGGAGAGCAGGTAAGAACCGTAGTGCCGGCGCTTGCGAAGGCGTCGGTCATGCGGTTGACCGCGGTTGCCAGTGGGCTGGTTTTTCGCCAGTTTCCGGCTTCGGGACTTACAACGAGGATGTTCATTCCTGCTCAATACTCCAAATAAAAATTTACCTATAGATAAAGTATAACATAAATTTATTTAATTATTTTTAGAAAGTATAATCCTGGGAAAAGTTTTCTTAGGAAAAAAGGTATTATTACAATACAAAATCACTCAGTTGAAGGAAAATCAAATGAAAAAACTCTTTATTGCCTCTCTGGCTGCCGCCGTCGCATTCACGATGGTGGGCTGTAAGGGTACTAACGAAAAGCGCGGTGACGAACACCTTAAGGAAGGCCGTTATCGCAACGCTATCAATTCTTACCTCGAGGCTAAGAAGAAGGGTAGCATGTCCGATGAATTCTATGATAACTTCACTCTCGCCCTGGTTCGTGCCGCCGAAACTGAAGCCAAGAAGGATTTGAACAGCGACCTTATCAATGGATACTTCGACAAGGTTTCCGTGAACATGGCTGAAGTCAACAATGCTGAAGTCATTCAGGAATACGTGACGACGCTTGCCAACATCGGTAAGATGCAGGCCGCCCAGGAAGGCATGGACTACGGTACCATCGTGAACGCTTTCGCAAAGATCGATACCGCTCTTGCTACCGCCAAGGCCAAGGGTGCCGGCGAAGCTGCCGTGAAGGCTATCCGCACCGAAGCTGAAAACGCTTATGTTGCCAAGAACCTCTCTGACGCCGTGGGCGAATCTGACCCGGTGGTGAGCGAATACCAGATTATGAAGATTGCCGAAATGGCACCGGAAAATGCTGACGTGAAGGCCGCTTTGAACAAGAGCCGTAAGGGCACTCGCGGTTACTTCCTGATCTTCGGTGAACAGATTGGCGAACCGGTCAGCCGCCGCGTCGACAAGTGGGGCTATGTGATGGCCATGCCGACCCTCAAGATTGCTCCGGGTTCTCTCTCTGCAGAACTCCAGTTCTGGGCTTCTACGGGTAACAACACCGAACTCGACCCCAGCAAGATCAAGCTCGTTTCTACCGATGGCAAGGAAGTCTTTGCCAAGGGTAACAGTGGCTGGTGCGAAGCCGAAGTGCTCGTAGGCAAGAAGGGCCAGGAAAAGATCGAAAAGAAGAAGCAGAGCTTCAAGGGCAAGGGCAAGCTGATGAACGAATTCCAGTGCTCTGTGAACGTGAGCTTCTCTTACGCCAAGGACTTCGTGCCGGACTACATCGAATACAAGGATGAATTCGGTATCGGCCGTAAGTACCTCGGTCAATAATAAGACCGCTCGACTCTATAGCCAAAAGTAGAGTGTGACTTCGTCTCGCTCTCGCGAACGCCCTCGGTTAACACCCGAGGGCTTTTTCGCTCACGGATAAGACCGGAACGGCTAGACTTAAGTAGGTTCTTACTCTACAGCCGTTCCTCTCGCCAACACGACACGCTTACGCTGTGTCGCTTATGGCTCACGAAAAGACTGGAACGGCTAGAAATAATGCGTAATAAAAGCGGCGAGGATATCCTCGCCGCTTTTGTGTACATAAAAAAGCCGAGCTTAACGCCCGGTGAAGAATGATTTATGCATGAGCACTTGTCTGTGAGTAACAAACGCCTCGTATTAACGAGGCGTGGTTATGACCTTTGGACACTTGGCCTTTAGACCTTAGTGTACATGGCCACCTTTAGGTAGTGCGGGTGAAGAAGGAATCTATGATAGCCTAACCGCTAAGCGAGCATTCCGGAACGGCCATGCGAGCGGTTAGAAGCTAGCCTTGCCGCTCAAACCGAGGGAGAATCGGCCCTTGCCAAACGGAGTCTTGTCGGTATCGGTGAAGTTGTAGCCGTACCAGATAACGATTTCCGTGTTCATGGTGGGGTAGAGGTAGTGGTTCATGCCCAGGAACTGGAAGTCGTCTTTGTGTACTTCGCGGTCAGGATCGTGATATTCGTAAGAGACACCCAAGGTGTACTTCTTATGAATGTTGAAGCTGGGCTCGATGGCGAACAGCATCTGATCGTCGGTCATGAGCTGCTCTTTGGTCGGATATTCCTTGTCTACAATGGCGTAGAAGAATGTACCGGCCAAGTTAAAGATGGCGTAGTTCATGCTGGGTTCCAGCAAGAAGGAGTGGGTGCCCTTGCCCTTGTAAGGGTGAAGTCCCCAAACGGCGTAAATGCCGTAGTTGAACTTTTCGAAGCTCTTGGAGTAGTCCACTTCGGTACCCAGAACGTAGGTATAGGGACGGTTGATATCCTGGCCGAACACCCAGTCGAAGCTCGGCTTGATAATCAAGTGTTCGTCGGTGTGGTTCAAAAGCGGGAAGGCGTAGGTGGCGAACATGGACATTGTGTGGTCCGTGTCGTCGGAGGCGCCAAAGTAGAAGGCGCCCTGGCCGTACTTTTCGTTGCCGACTTCGGCTCCGAAACCGCGGAGG
The DNA here is from genome assembly GCA_017550445.1 of Fibrobacter sp. Next base: position 38,532 of record JAFZOV010000141.1, on the reverse strand, counting down.
CTTTCTTCGCGGGTAATGACGGCGTAGCGGGATGCGTCGCGCCAGAAGTAGTAGTTGAACGCACCGGCGCTGTAGGTCATGTCACCGAAAATAAGGGAAACTTGGTGGCTCACGTCCCAGCGGAACTGGACCCCGTCGAAATCGAAGGAGTTGTAGCGGCCATCCGAACCCATAGCGGTGGAACGGGCTAGACCGTGGCGGATTTCAGATGCCTGGAGGTCGCCGTCTTCGTTAACAAAAGTACTATGGGTGGTTCCCATGACAACCACGGAGAGGTTTTCGTCGAGGTGGGCGTGCAGGGCAAGGTCAATGTCCTGGTTGCCGGCGTTGGTCGGGTCAAAATCGCTGTCAAAATAGCTGGCGTAGTCCATATTCACGTCGCCGTGGACTTGAATGTCTGCGGCGAGGGCCAATGTGGCTGCAGAGGAAATGGCCAGTGGCATAATCAATTTGCGCATATCTGTTTCCAATATGATTTGAAATTTCTTGTGCAAAGATAGAAATATCCGAAGGAAAAAGCCAATTCGAACGTGTACGATTTTTGTAAATTTGCCCATATTCTTATTCATGAGGTCTTTCGATGTTCAATCCTGTTAGGTTTGTTAGGCTGTTTGTAATTATGACGCTCCTGGTTGTACAAGGGGCTTTTGCCATCACCGCTGACGAGGCTATGGAAAATTCCAAGGCCTGGTTCAAGTCGGGCAAAGCCTGGAATCTTGAATTCAGGGTGCAGGTCTTTTATGCGGATTCCCCGGATATAGCGGCCCAAAACGGAAAGCTCCTGGTGGCCGAAGGCGACCGCTTTGTGCTGGACATGGCGGGCATCAAATTTTATAGCGATGGCGAAAACCTCTGGCAGCACAATGTGGAACAGAAACAGGTGCTAATCAAGTCGGTGGAAGATTTGTCCAGTTCCTTGCACCCGTCGGAACTCCTGTTCAAGTACTTGAACTGCAAGGCGAAAGAAATTGCAGAAGGCGAATTTAACAAACAGAAAATGTGGGTACTTAAGCTGGATCCTTCCAAGTACAAGGGACAGTTTACCCAAATGGAAGTTTGGCTTTCGAAAAAGGATTTCTCGCCCAAGCGCCTTTATACGGTTGACCCCACTGGGAACGGTTCCTGGTACAATATCGTGAACCTTTCGGTGGTCAAGTCCTGGAAACCGGAAGATTTTAGGTACAAGCCTGTAAAGGGCGTCGATGAAATTGACATGCGGTAAACTATGAAACGGATTCTAATAAAATGTTTATGGCTTGCGCCGGTGGCGGTTCCTGCCTTTGCTGCAGAAACGCTGTTCAGTAACTACACCCTGAATGTCAATTCTACGGGTAAAGCTGGTAGCCTTTGGGTATTTTCTCACGGGGACATCTATAGCGGCGTAACCCTTTTAGACTTGAAGGTTGGTTCGACTGGTGTACAGGTGTTTGATCCAAAACAGGAACAGGTCTCTGATTCCATGACTGCGCGACCGTCCGGGATGTTCAGCGATGTACTTGCCGAACACCGCCGTATTCCTTCGGTTTATGCAGGCAAGCTTGGCTATGTGCTCCCCATGATTGGATTGGATGACGATGGCTATGCAACGCAGCCTGCCGGATTTTTCTCGGTGCGCGGGATTGACAACTTGATCGAGACTCCGTTGAAGATTCCCGATGCATTCCAAGAAATAGATACGGCTATGTACTATGCCGTAAGCGGCTTTGCCTTTGATTCTACCAAAAAACAACTTTGGTTGGCTCGCGGTATTGCCGGTCTTGGACTTTATGACAATTCGGGTAATAGCCCCAAGCAGGGAATGTACCAGTTGAATTTGCAAACGGGTACCCTTGATTCTGCCAAGATGAATTACAAGTGGAAAGAAAAGGTGAATCCCCGCATTTTTGACGTGAAGCTGCATCCGGTTACGGGAGACTTGTGGCTGGCTACGTCCAAGGGTGTCTGGAAACGTTCTGCCGATGGCAAGGTTTCCAAGGCGTCAACGACTCTTGATACCAATGCCCGCGTTACAGGACTCTGGATTGGGGGCGACCCGCTCACGATTGTAGCTGAAACTTCGCACATGGAAAAGGATTTGATGAAGGGTGCGCTGTGGGTGCTGCGTAAAGGTTCCAAGGATTTTGCGAAGGTAGATTTCTTGGATACGGCTGGTAAAAAGCAGAAGAAAGATGTTTATGACGATGGCGACTATACGGTAAGCAATGTTGCCTTTATTGCGAACGTGGCCTATGTGGCTGTGATTGGCCCGGGGGGTGGCGTAAGCGGCTATTTCAAGCTTGATTCTGCCGGGATTCGCGCCTGGGAAAAGGACGACGACGGCAAAAACCAGTGGCTGTACGGCTATGCCACGGGCGCTACCGACCGTGATGCGGCTATTACCTCTATCTGTTCTTTCCCGTTGGATAATAAGACGGAGGGCCTTGCCATTTCTACTTACGGTAACGGCATTTCGGTTTCCGCGGATTCGGGTAAGACTTGGAGCGTTATCTTGAATCGTGCCAAGCTGGGCGGAAATCTGGGATCCATTCGCATGGTACCGTCGGTGATTACTGCGGGCGACCAGTCGCTGGTTTCTTACAAGGTGAGCAAGGAATCGAAGATCACGATTGATGTATTTAGCTACGACATGCGTAAAGTCCGCACCATTGTCAAGGATGTTCACCGAGATGCCGATGCTTCCCGCAGCACGAATCCGAAAGAAGATTTCTGGGACGGTCGCGACAAGGCGGGCCGGGCCTGCACCATGGGCGTTTACTATGTGCGCGTCAAGGATAACCACGGCCATATCGGCTGGGGCAAGGTGATGACCTTGGGAGGGCACAAGTGATGTTTTTTAGACGAAAGACGAGAGACGAAAGACGAGAGAGTGTCATCCTGAGCGGAGTGCGTAGCACGAAGTCGAAGGATCTAGGTCTTATTTTCGTAATGGTTTTGCTTTTAACAGCATCGGCATTTGCTGGCAAAAAAGCGACGCTTGGTGGCTTTGATGGCTTTGTGGAACGCATGGGCGCGGGTACTCGTGAACTGGGCCGTGGCAACACCGGTTCTGCCGATACGGCATCTATGCCGGCGGCTTACTGGAATCCGGCCATCCTCGGTTTTCGCGAAAACTTTGCGTACACCTTGAACGCAGAAAAGCGTGACCTGGACCGTGTGGGTGGCTCCCTGGGCCTTGAAACCAAGGTGGGTAAGCGCATGGGTGTGGGTTTTGCCATGCTTTACCGCGGCGACATGAACTTTGACGTGATTAACGAAGATGATGAAACCATGGGAACGGCGACGCCTTACTTTACCATGATGTACTTGGGCTTTGCTTATCGCGCCACTCGTCGAGATGCCTTTGGTATTTCGCTGTCCATGAGTTACGACAATATGGATATTTCGGAATACTACGATGGAATTGAACTGGTGGATGATTACCGCAGCCCGGTAACGCTTAACCTGAGCTGGCTCAGACAGTGGAATGACAAGTGGTCTACTTCGGTGGTAATCCGCAACTTGAGCTTTAGCGAGAATCTGTCTGCAAAGTGGAGTAAGAATACCAGTACCGACAACTCCGTCGAAAGTACCGATGGCGTGCGCCCGAAGGTTTTGCAGATTGGTCTTGGCTACCGTTCCAAGGTCATGGGGAAGCCTGTTTACGCCTGGATGGAAGCCCTTGATTACCAGATTGCCGATACCTTGTTGGCCTTCGATCCGGATTTACATGTATGGACGGGCCGCGTAGGCTTTGAATGTGAAATCATTCCTGACGGCACGCTCCGTCTGGGTATGGATGACTTGGACTGGACGGTGGGTGCCGGCTACAAGTTCAACATTCGCATCGGCAAGAAGAAGTATCCCTTCGATGTGAACTACGCCCTGATTTACGAAACGGAAGCGGGAATCTGGACTCCGCTTAGCTTTGGCCTGCGGGGCTCCATTCCGTGATATCCAAAATCTTTATAGATGGTGTGCGCAGCTTGTCTGGGTTTGAGACTGAGTTCGGGCCCGGCATTACGGTGGTTCATGGCCCTAACGGCTGCGGAAAGACCTCTATACTGGAATCTGTACATCTGCTTGCCCAGGGCTTTTCTTTCAGGGCCCGGGATTTGAAGGAGATGATTGCCTGGAATGGCGATGAATTTATTTTGCGTGGAAGCTTTGATGATTCTGATCAGGGCGTGAAACGCGGAATTCGCGTAGGTCGGCGAAGCTCAGACGTGCGCGAAAATGGCGAAAGTCTAAAGTCGCCGACGGCTTTTTTCGGGCGTATGCCGGCTGTGGTGATGCAGCCTTCGGACATTGAGCTTTTGCGGGGCGCTCCTGAAGTGCGCAGGCGCTGGCTCGATGAAATTCTCTGCTACCGTTCGCAGGCGAATGCCTCTGTGCTAAAACGCTACCGTCGCGTGTTGCAACAGCGTAACCAGTGGCTGCGCCAATACAAACGCGATGGGGCCGCTACCGGTGGCGAAGACTTGTTTCAGGTGCTTACGGAACAGCTGGTGGATTTGGGGGCAAAACTTTGGGCGACCCGCATAGAACTTTCTAAAGAAATCTCGCCGATTATTACGGGCTATTACCGCAAGCTTTCGGGTGGCGTAGACGAAATCGCTTGTGCCTACAAGAGCTCGATTCTTAAGGAGCTTGATGCTCTCGATGGAGCGGAATTTCTGGATGATTCTGAACTAGACAAGGTGGCGATGGCTGCCGACAAAAGTGCACTTTATATTGCTTCGAACTCGGGTGAATCCGAAGATGGCTCCGTCGACGAAAACGCCTTGCGTGAGGCATACCGCCGCAAGCTGGCTGGCTTGGAATTTGCCGAAAAGATTCAGGGAATTACGCTGTCGGGCCCCCATAAAGATGACTTGGGCGTGTGCATCGGTGAAAGTGAAATGCGTATGGCGGGCTCTCAGGGGCAATGTCGCTGTGCTGCTGTTGCCATGCGCTTTGCCGCAGTGGATGTGGCTAGCCGCTACTTAAGTAAGCCGATTCTTTTGCTTGACGATATTTTTGCTGAACTGGATGTAAAGCGCCGCGATGCAGTGGCGAGCCTCATTCGCGAGAAGGCCTGCCAGGTGATTATTGCGACACCGCAGTTAGAAGAATTGCCTTTTAAGGCAGACGCGGCGATAATGTGTGGTATGTGATGTGCAATGTGGGATGTGAGATGTGGAATGTGTAGTGTGAGATGTGTGATGTGGGGTGTGGGATGTATAATGAAAAAACTCCGCGATATGCGGAGTTTTTTAGTAACTAGACCATAGAGTGCGATTACTTCTTCAGCAAGTCGCGGATTTCGGTGAGAAGCTTTTCTTCGGCAGACGGTTCAGGAGGTGCCGGAGGAGCGGCCGGGGCTTCTTCTTTCTTGCGCATGTTCTGCATGAAGCCGAGGAACTTCTTCATGACGATGAACACCACGATAGCTACGATGAGGAAGTCGACGATGCCGCCGATAAAGTTACCGTAGGGAATGGTCACGCCTTCGGCAGTTGTGAAGGCGAGAGACTTGAGGCCTTCGCCTGCATCCTTGCCGCCGCCCATGGCGATGATTGCCGTAACGGTCGGCATCACGATGTCGTTTACGAAGGAGGTGACGATTTTGCCGAAAGCACCACCGATGATAACACCGATAGCCATATCGACGATGTTGCCCTTGAATGCGAAGGCTTTGAACTCTTCGATAAGGGACGATGCTTTGCCTTTGATACCCATATTGGATCCTTTTGTTAAAGTTAAGATAAAAATATGTTTAAAATATCGCTTTGGCAAGAGGGTTTTCTAAATTTTGCATGCTATGTCATGGTTCGTTTTAGCTCTACTTTCAGCGTTCTTTTTAGGGTGTTATGACCTCGCCAAGAAAAAATCGGTGCAGGACAATGCAGTCCGTGTGACGTTGTTCTTTTGCAGTGCCTTTTACGCCTTCTTTATGAGTCCGCTCCTTTTGACGGGCCACTGTGAATCCTTACCTTTGCAGAGCCATGTGTATTTGTTTGGAAAAGCGGCCATTGTAGGCGGTAGCTGGATTTTGACTTATAACGCCTTGGCGCATTTGCCGCTGAGTATTGCGACAACGATTCGTGCGCTCGCCCCAGTATTCACGATTTTTATTGCGGTGACGTTCATGGGGGAACGCCCCTTTGCATTGCAGTGGATTGGTGTTGCTATCTGTATTTGTTCCTACGTGGGGCTAAGCCTTGCTGGGCGAAAAGAAATGGGTAGTTTCTTTAGCAACGGCTGGGTGATTTGCATGGTGCTGGGAACAATTCTTGCGGCGTGCAGCGGTGTTTATGACAAGTTTATTTTGCAGCGCATGAACTTTGACCCGCTTACGGTGCAGGTGTGGTTCAGCATTTACATGATGCTTTGGCAGTTCGTGATTTGCGCGATTACCTGGTTCCCGACGCGTCACAAGACTACACCCTTTAAATTCCGCTGGTCCATGGTGCTTGTCGCGGTGCTGCTGATTATTGCAGATCGCTGCTACTTTGTGGCCGTAAGCGATCCTGATGCGTTGATTTCGATTATTACGGTGTTCCGCCGCTCCAGCGTGTTGATTTCTTTCTTTGCAGGACTTATATTCTTCAAGGAACGCAAAAGCAAGATGAAGTTTATTGCGCTGCTTGGCGTGATTCTTGGTATTTGCATGATTGCGTTAGGGAAGTAAATGAAAGGTATTACGGGAACAATTGGTGCAGGAAAGTCGCTGGTTGGTCGCATTCTCCGTGACCGTAAAATCCGCGTGATTGATGCGGATGTGGCTGTGCATCATTTGTACCGTGACAACAAAGCCTTGCGTGCCGCCATTGCCAAGGAATTCGGCGAGGATATGCTGACGGAAAAGGGCGTGAGCCGTAGCCGTATGGCGAATCTTGTCTTTAGCGACCCTACTGCACGTAAGCGCCTTGAAGCTCTCGTGTACCCGGCACTGACGGAGTATCTGCTGCATGCAAACCCGGCTTTTGTGGAAGCAGCCTTGTTCGAAAACGTTCCTGAACTGGTAAAGCACCTGGATGAAATCTGGGTAGTGAGTGCCTCCCGCGAAGTGCGCAAGAACCGCTTGATTGAAAATCGCGGCTTTAGCGAAGAAGATGCGGAACGCCGTATCAATTTGCAGTCGGCAAAAGATTCCGAAGAAGAATGGATTCGGCTTTTCCCCGGGAAGAAATTACGCTTTATCGACAATTCGGGCGACGAGGCGGAGCTGCAAAAATCGATTGAATCGCTTCTGTAAAAAAATGCAACGTCGCGAGGACGTTGCATTTTTTTAGGTGGGATTGGGAGGGATTTGTTAGAAGATTTGATTAGCGGATATGTTTTCCGCCGAGGTCGAAGTAGCGGATGTTGCCCTGTGCATCGGTTTTCTTGACTTGTACAGCCCCGTTACGGATAATCAACTTGTTCCCGGCAACAGGTTGTTTTTTGGGTTGTTTGCTCTTGGAAATCTTGTTGATTTCATAAGAGTGACTCGGCTGTTCCGTAATATCGTAGCTCTTGCCGGTGGAGGCGATTGCTTGCAGGCTTCCGACAAGGTATGCAAAAGGCGCGTTCCAGTTGATGGCTACTTCGTTGGTGGCATAGCTACAGCTGTTGTCGTAGTAAGATTTGGCGACTGCATCGAGCTGGACATATTTCTTTGCGCAGTCGGTTGCAGTGTAGTTCGGTCCACCTACGAGCATTCCTGGGATTGGTTCTTCAATGCCGTCCGCTTGACTCGGGCGGTGGTGAGGGTTTTTGGCAGAGTTGACGCCGTAACCGGTGAGGTATGAAATATCCATGGGGTTTCTGCCGAGCAGGTAATCGAGGATTCCTGTGGCGGCATCGAGATACTTCTGTTCCTTGGAAAGAATGTAGGCATGAATAAGAATCATTCCCTTATTTGCAGCAAAACTGTTGGATCCCCAGTTGAAATCTTCTTCGACAAGGGCTACTCCATAGCCGTTATTTTCCAAATTTCCGACATATTCATCGGCGAGGGTGAAAATGCAGGCTCTGGCTGAATCAATAATGTCCTTGTCGAAAATTTCTGGATTTGTAGCAATAGTGAATGCGGCTAGAGCGTATGTTGTTTGCCAGCTTTGAAGTTTCCAGCGGAATCGCTTGAAGGGGTACTTGGTGAAGACTTCCGTAAAGACCGGGTTCTTGGAAATTCTGTAAAGTTCTGCGTTGGCCCAGATTTCTTCATCGATGGGGTAGCCGTCGATGTAGGTGCCGGTATTCACGCCGGCAGGCTGTTCAAAATAGGCGGCTTCGTTGTGCATGGCCCACCACCTGGCCTTGGATGCGGCTTCTGCGCATTTGGTGGCGAATTTAGAATCGTAAGGACTGTAAATTTCGGCGGCCAATGCTGCGACTGCGGCGAGGTTCCATGATGCCGTTACGCTTTTTCCGATGGCGTAGCGCTTGGCGACATCCTTTTCGGGCATGACTGTTCCGCTGAACTTCAGAGTAGTCAGCTTGTGGAATACGCCGCCGTCAGTGGGATCTTGCATGGTAAGCATCCATTCCAAGTTCCAACGGATTTCGTCAAGAATGTCGGGAACATCGTTGTCGCTTTCGGGAATATTCAGATTGAGTTTGTTGAAGTATTCCTTGTTCTGCTGGTAGAGCTGGAGCAATGTGTATGTGGAAATGCCCGAGTTGACAATGTATTTGCCGTAGTCGCCGGCATCGTACCAGCCCTTGGATCCGTCAAAGGTGGAGTCTTCGTTGGTGATACCTGTTGATGCATGGTAATATACGGCGTTGTCGGGGTGGCCGGCGGCTCGTGCGTAAATGCCTGCGTATTTTTCTTCAAGAGCTGTTGAAGAACGCTGAAAATAGAAGAATTTCAGCGATGCCTTGGTGGTTTCTTCGAGGGCGTCATCGGCAATGATAATGGGGTGGCCGATGGCTTCGTCACCTAGGTAGGCCTGGTAGGTGCCTGCGGTCTGGAGCTCGGAGAAATCTACCAGAGAGGCGGCTGTGTCGCCAGCCGGAGCCCAGGCTTGAGCCTCGGGGACGGTAACCTTGAGGGCTTCTTCGCCGCCTTGTTTCTTGAAGACAATTTCCTTGCCTTCGGCTCCGATAACGGCCATTTGCTTTTGGCTTTTTGTTAAAAAACCGACTTGGTTCTGATATGCCGTTGCGGCAAAGAGTCCCGTGGCGCTAAGTGCGGCTACGGTGAGTGCCGATGCAAAAGTAGTGCTGATTTTATTGTTAATTCCCATACAACCGTCCTTTTGTTTTCTATAAATCTAGACCTTTATAGGTTCGCTAGGTAGGGGGCGGAATGTAGAAAGTGGTTACGGCTGAAAACTAATGTGTAGTGTGAGATGTGTGATGTGAAATGTGGAATGTGGAGAGTTCATTGCTATATTTGTAATGTGATTCAGGAACTCCGTATAGAAAAGATGGTGCAAGGCGGCGAAGGAATGGCCCGCCTGCCCGATGGTCGCGTTTGCTTTGTGCAGGGGGGCCTGCCGGGTGAATTGTGCAAAGTCGAACTTTTACAGAATAAGAAAGATTTTACGCGGGGTCGGGTAGTTAAGGTGCTTGAAAAATGTGCCGACCGCGCGGAAGCCAAATGCCCCTTGTTTGGCAAGTGCGGCGGCTGTAGCTTGCAGCATTTGAATAGCGAAAAACAGGCACCGTATTTGGCGCGTGTCGAACGTGAAAATTTCAAGCGACTTGCTCATGCGGAATTGCCCGAAGATTTTAAGATTCATGTTGGACCATCATGGGGCTACAGGAATCGTGCGCGAGTGGTCATTGCTTCTAAAAAAGATGGTAGGATTGTTTACGGGTTCCGTATGCAGAAAAGCAACGGAATTACCCCTTTTGAAAGCTGCCCCGTGTTGACAGCGGCGTTGAATGAATTCCTGAAAAAGAATTCCAAAAAGATTTATGACGACTACGTTCGAAGCGCGAAACGTCCGCCTCGGAATTTTGAACTGGACGTGAACCTTTTTGATAACGGCAAAGGTGATGTCAGCTATTTCTATAAGGGCATGCCTGTACCGGAATTTGAAAAGAGCGCCGTCAGCGTTGTGGAAATTGCGGGCAAGCAAATCCGTTCGGATGCTTCGGTGTTTTTCCAGAGCAATCTTTCTTTGTTGCCCGAATTGGTGCAGTCGGTGCAGAATGCCGTAGACGAAGGAATTGCAAACGGCGAAGCAAGCGATGCCTGGCTCATTGACTTGTTCAGCGGAGTCGGATTCTTTGCGGCGATATTGCAGGACCGCTTTAAAAAGATTACGACGGTGGAACGCGATGATGGATGCCTTAAGCATGCCAAAGTGAATTTGAATGGGGCCGATAATGTCTCGGCACCTGCCGAAGAATGGCTTCTCGAAAACGTGGTCGATGTCCCTGCCACCCTGATTGTGGACCCTCCCCGTACCGGTCTCCCCGTAGAAGCTCTTGATGCCATTGTGAAAAGTTCTGTTAACAGATTAATCTACGTTTCTTGCGACCCGGTAACCCTTGCCCGCGACTATGCAAAATTCGCTCAGGCCGGATTTAGCCTAAAAAAAGCGGAAGGATTCGCTTTTTACCCCCAGACGCCCCATTTGGAGATGATGTTCGTCCTTTCCCGATAGCCGGAAAAAAGAGTTTTTTCTAGTTTATTCGGTAAGCATTGGAGGCGAGTATGAAAAAATGGTTGTTTGCGATTGTGACCGCATGCCTGTTTGTAGGATGCTCGGTCGAAGATACCGCAATCGTTTGCGGTAGGGAATGGAACCCTGCGCTCGAAGTCGTGGCTGACACCATGAGCGAATTCGAAATGAGGGATCCCATGATCGTTCAGTTCCGCTATGGCAAGAATTTCGACTTCTCCATGTTAAAAACGACGTTCTACGAAGGAACGATTGCCCATAAGGGCGAAAAGATTTGGGACCACGAAGTGGCCGTTAGTGAAAAGCAGTGGGTTTATACGCTGCAGGGCAAGTCTCGCCATCACCTTGGTGTGATGACGGCTCGTGAACTGTGCCGCAAAAAAGAACCGGGCCCTGTTGTCATCGAGGTTAGCGGTGATGGCAAGGTGCTCATGTCGAAACAGATTCTCCTTACTAAAAATCGGTAACTCATGAAGAAAATTTTATGCGCTGTCACAGCTGCCCTTATCCTTGGCGGTTGCGGTGAATCGAAAGTCAACGTTAGCTATAAGGTTGATGCTCCTGTTACGGTAGAACTTTATGCCGAAGGCTATTTTTCGACCATAGACCTGAAGGGCGAAGAAAAAATGGGTACGGTGACTGCCGCCTATGCGAATTTGATCTATTCCAATTCGGGCGACACGTTGAAGGTGCACCGTGATTACGTGATGGACAAGTCTCGCGGCTATCTCAAAAACTACATGCCCTCGGAATTGGCCTGGCGCGTGAAGTCGGTGGATATGACTGCCATTGACCGCGAAGTGAAAAGCGTGGACGGCCTGGATAACGGTTACGATTCCTTGCTGGCCCGCATTCCCATGCCCGAAGTCTGGCGCAAACAGCTCCTGAATCCGGAGTACAAGCCTCACTTGAAACGTCTTGAAAAGCACCGCTGGGAAATGGATCACATGCTGGTGGGCGATGTGCCTGTCAAGGGAAACATTACGCAGATGCTCAAGGATCAGGGTCGCTTGAACTTCGCCCTGATTCAGGTGGATTCTGTGGTGGTGAAGGGCTTTGAAAACCGCGACCACCGCCGCTGCCTGGACTACATCGTGTACTTGCAGGAAAAGGAAAGCTTCCCCTATTACATTTGGGAACAGCACGTCAATAGCAACATAGTTCCCGAAAAGTTCAAGAGGTACAACAGGGGCCTTAAGGCTGATTATCTGACTCAGTTCGAGGTGATGATTGACCCCACGACGGGCATCCCCTGTCAGGAACGTGAAGTCAAGGTTGGTACTCACACCATGGTGAACCCTGAAACCAAGGACACCACCACCTTCAAGAGCCAGATTACCCTTGAAAGACTCTATACGTTGAAGAAAGCTGAGGAATAATTCAGAATTCGGAGTTCAGAATTCGAAATTAGGGAAAATAGAACTTAGAACTTAGAACTTAGAACTTAGAACTTAGAACAATCTCTATTCTCTAAGCTCTAAGTTCTGCCAACTACCAACTATATGCGTAAGTTTTTTTATCTGCCATTGATTTTTATGGGTGCGCTAGCTCTAGCGGGTTGTTCCACGCATCCGTCGCCTCAGCAGACCATGGTCGATGACCGTTATATGGTCTACAAGGAAATGGAAAAGGCTTATCGCACTGCAGAAGAAGAGTACATGAACCTTCTCTTTAATATCGAGCGTATGCCCGAAGAAGAAGAGTTGTGGATCATGAAGCGCGACAAGATGCTTGAGCTGATGCAACTCAAGGAGCTTATGCTGAATGCTCGCGCTGAACTGGACCAGGCCATGCAGGAGTGGGAACGCCACATGGTGGACCTGCAGGCGGAACAGAAGAAGGCGCAGGTCAAACCGTTTAATCCGAATTTTACGGGTAAGGACGGTCAGCGCACAAGCCCGGGACAATTGCTCCCCGGCGAAGTCAAGCCCAAGCAGAAATACGGCGAACTCTAATCCGCCCGTTGGCTACTGCCAACTATTGATGACTGCATCGCAAGGCGAGAGTCGCAAACAAACTGAAAGTTTGTTTATGACCGAGCCGCAGATGCAGCGATCAACTCGTGGCTACTGCCACGAGTTGATAAAACCCATTCCGATGGAGAATTTGATGCGGGTGGGGGCGATACTTTCGGGGATTCCCGGAATGCCTATAGGCGTGAGCTTTTTGCCGCCTTCGAGGTCTTCGTTTTCACCGATGCGGTTCAGTCCGCGGGCGAGCGTGAGCGAAATGTCAAAGGGCGTGCCGTAGAAAATGCGGTTGCTCATACGGAATGAAAGACCCACGGAACGGTCCCAGAAACGGTGGTCGGTAAGCTTGTCGGTATCGAACCATTTGCTATGCTTGGTGGTTCCCCAAGCGGCACCTATCTGTGCGAAACCGTCGATATAGAAACTGCGTGTTTCGAAGATCCATAGAGATTTGCGCCAGTCGTCGTAAATGGGGAACAAGTAGTGGAGCTCCGCGATGGCTGTTTTTGTGCCCGCCAGTGTGTAGTTTTCGGAGCTGCGCAGGTAGGGGTAACCTTCAAGGAATAGCGCGGAGTAATAGTAGGAATCGAGCGTATCTACCTTGTTTCCGTTAGAATCCTTGGCGTCGGTAGACCAGTTGAATACTCCGCCGAGCTTGGCTCCGGCAGCGAGGCGGGCGCCTGTAAGCGGGCTTTGCACGCTTCCGTATAGGTTAAATCCGAATTCATTGATGTTGAAGTTTCTGTAAATCGGTTCGATTTTACCATTCGGCTTAATGACGAAACTTTCGGCGAATGTTCCCGGGCGGTACAGGTCGGAATTTGCGTATTGATAGTAGAGTCTTAGGCCGTTGCCTTGTCCGGTGATTTCGGCGCCTTCGGCGTGGTCTCCGTAGAGCCCGAACGATACGAGTGCGCTGATGCGTTTTTGATAGGTCCAGTCGAAGTTGTCTTCGTAGAGGTTGAAGTTTGCCCAGTCGTAGCCGAGGGCGACCTGCATGGTGTCTATGCTCTTGAAGATGCTATAACCGGCTGCTCCGACAATTGATTGCATTGGAATGGCGTAGTGGCTTGTGTGGAGGCTGTCTCCTCCTTTGGCTCGAACATCTTCGTTACGCACGGTGTCTTTGCTGGTGTAGTTGGCGTAGGTGTAGCTGAGGGCGAGGTCAAGTGGTGTACTCTTGTTTTCCCAAGAGACGAAGAATTCCTTTTCTTGCTCGGGGTTGAGACCGCTGGCGTTGATGTAGTCAAAACCGTTGCCGAGTTCAAGCAAAAGGCCAATCTGAACGGTGTTTTTCTTGAGCGGGTCCGAAAGAATGGCGGCAAGCCCCGCTTTTGCTTTCAGCTTTCCTTCGCCAAAGACCGTAAGGTCGGGGGCGTTTTCGCTGAAGACCACCATGGGTACAAACAAGGGAACGAAAGGAATGGGCTTGTAGTCGCGTTCGATGCCGGCAAATTCAATGTCGCGAATTTCAATGGGCTTCTTGATTTTTTCAAGGGGGGCACCGCGGAGCGTAATCGCTGCGGGGGCGGGCTTCTGCGTAATGGTTCGTGTGGTGTCTGCAATTTTGATGATGGAATCGCGGAGGGCGGGCGTGCAGATGACGCTTGTGGAATCGGATGTGCTGTCGCGGATGGTGGTGTCGCTCACGCAGCTGGAATCGGCAATTTGAATGGTGCTGTCGCGCTCGGTTACGGTGACGGTCGTGTCGTTGATCATCGGAACGGTGGAGTAGGGCATCTTGTAGAGCGAGAAGCCGTCTTTGTCGTATTCCGTGAAGTAGAGTGTGTCCCCGGCCAGAACGGGGGTGAATGCGCCGCCGACTACGTTGGTGAGCGGAGTTTCTGCGCCGGTGGTCAAGTCCTTTTCAAGCAGGTTGAAAATTCCGTTGCGGTTGCTGGCGAATATAATCCTGTTGTTGTCGAGCCAGTTTACGTCACGTTCGTCATAGCCTTCGGTGCTGACAATCTTGAAGTTGCTGCCGTCGCTATCGATGATGGCGATTCCTCGGGTGACGTCGTCAAAGAATCCAAAGGCGATGTGCTTGCCGTCGGGGCTGAATTTCGGACTGTAGATATTGTAGTAGTTGAATTTGGCGTCAGGAACGTAAATGTCTACGGGATCTTCGGAGGTATAGTCGTTGATGTCTTTGGGGTAAGGAACCTTGGACAGCTTGAAACGGGTGCTATAGGGTTCCCGCATGGCGAAAATAATGGTGGTTCCCTGGGCATCGATGGCGGGGTAGACCGCATCTGCCAGGTACGTCACGGAAATCATTTTCTTGTTGGTGTCGCTTACGGTGATGTCGAAGTGGGCGTGGCCATCCTTGTCGCGGTTCTGGTAACTGACATAGGCGAGAATAGGACCCTGGACGCTATCTTCATGGACATCAATGCCTTTGTCAAACCAGGCTTTCTTGAGCTTGAATCCGTGCTTGGTGTAGTCGCCGATTTCAATGGTGCTATCTCCGCTGTCGTTTTCGACGGTAATTTCGCCGATTTCTACACCGTCAATATTTTCTGTGGAATCGCCTTTCGTCTCTCGTCTCTCGTCTCTCGTCTCACTAAGCGGCATCTTGAAGAGCCCTCCGTCAAACCAGAGTCCGCCAAAATTCGATACGCCGTAGAGTGTCTTGCCTGCAACGATAGGAAAGTCCTGCCAGAAGGAACCTTCGGTCATTTTGGTGCCTTCGACAAGTGTACCGAGGCTGTCGCGCTGAGCCTTATAGGCATCGGTGATTTCTTTTTTCCAGTTGTCGTAGAGCTGCTGTTCGCTGATGCCGAGAACTTTCTTGATGGCTCCGTCGAGAGTCATGCGGTGGTATTTAGACAACTCGTGCCAAATCTTGGGCATGGCATCTTCGCCGTACTTTTGATTGATGTAACGCACCAGAGAAAAACCCTGGGTGTATGGACCCAGTTCTGCAAAAAGCGAATTTTCCGAGAAGTCGTGCATGTAGGGGAGCGTGAGCAGGCTGTCGTTAAGGGCTGCCACACGGAGTAACATGTCTCGATGGGAGTCCCAGACGTCAAAGCCCATGCGGCTAGATTCGTACTGGGCGGTACCTTCGGCAAACCAGAGCGGTTGTAGCGTAAAGGGAATCAGCGTAGCGAAATCCTGGGTGGTTCGCTCGTTGTAATAGTCGGTGTAGCTGAGCTGCAAACCGTATATGCTGGGCTTGAACTTGCTAGCATTTTCGATACTGACCAAGTGGCTGAATTCATGAGTCACCACGTCCGAAAGCCAACCATGGCTGCTGCGAATTTTGAAGTCCCAGTTGGTAAGCCAAAGGTTGATCGAGTTTTCGCTAGGAATTGCGTTGCCGTTACTGTAAAGGGCGTTGTTGAGGGTCGCGTTCACGCGGGCGGGCAAGTCGCGATGGTAGCGGCTTACCACGGAATCGTAAACGGCTTCGGCATAAGCGGAAACCTTCGATGCATGGGAAGAGTATTCTGCCGGATAGATGAAATTGAAATGGTCGGTGCCTGCGGCTTTCCACTGGATGTCGCTATTGTTGCCGTAAAAACCGTTGGCGAAGGCTACGCCAACACAAAAAAAGATAAGGCTCGAAATATAGGCACGCATACGTGCCTACAATATACAAAAAAGCCGAGCTGGATTATTAAAGAAAGGCCGCCCTTGATGGGGCGACCTTTGACTTTTACAAGGAGTGAAAGGTACTATTTTTCGAGTCCGAATGCTTCAGCCATGCCTTCGATGAGCTTGGAACCCTTGACGCCATCGGCGGCAGATTCGAAGAGGGAGAATCCGCCAGTGTAACCCCAGTGGGTGAGCGGGATTTCGAGCGTGTCGCTGATTTCTCTCATGGCGGTCATGTAGTTCAGTACAGACTGCTTGTCGGTTTTTAGATTATAGGCGCCGAATTCGTTGATAATCACAGGAACATTGTTCGTGACAGCCCATTCCTTGGCAGGGAGAATGAGGTTGAGAATGTATTCCTTGTTGGCGATTTCGTTGTAGTTCAAAATGGCTTCCTTGTACCACTTGGGGAGAGACTTCGTGACGCCGAAATCAGCGCTGTATTCAGACCATTTTTCCTTGTCGTAGGGGAACATCAGGTTCTTCACGCTCTTGAGGTCCGTCCAGTTTGCACTCTGGTGAGTGAATACGAACGGTTCGTAAGTGTGGATGGCGTAGATGATGTTGTCGTCGTTGAGAGTTTTGCCCTTGGCGAGGAGCTTGATGGAATACCATTCTGCATCGCCGAAGATAAGGGAGTGCTTCTTGTCTACAGTACGGATGGAGTCGATGATTTCCTGTGCAGCCTTGCGCCAGTTGGCGGAAGAGACCTTGCCGTTGGCCATATCGGGTTCGTTCAGCAGTTCGAAGAACAGGTCTTCACGTTCGCTGCTTGCATAGTGAGCTGCCACATGTTTCCACACTTCGGCCATCATCTTGGTGTATTTGGCGTTAATGGCGGTCTTGGTGTTGTAGCCGTTGTCGTATTCGTGGTAGTCGATGACGAAGGACATTCCGTATTTTGCAGTCCATTCGTCAAAGGCGTCGAGAACACCGAAGAGGTTGTCGTCATCGAATGTGAGGGCGACCTTGCCGGTTGTGTCGGCAACGAAAGCGTCGCGGTTGGTGGCGTATTGGTCAATGTCGATGGGGAGACGCAAGGACTTGATGCCGTTTTCGGCCATGAGTTTCACGTCATCTTCATCGAATTTGAACGTGCCGTCAAAAACAGTGCCGTCTTCTTCGAGCCAATTGGTAATGTTGATTCCCTTGTTCAGGTACTTCATGGCCTTGGCCTGGAGAGGATTAGAAATGGCGATGTTTCCAATTTTGACTTCAGGAATGACAGGATCCTTGATTTCCATGTCGGCAACATCCTTTTCCACTTCGCTGGTGTCTTGCAGGTAGACGTTGTCGATGAGCAGGGAGTCGATTTTGCCATTGCCCTTGGCCTGGAAACTGATGTTGGTGATGTGGGCCGGATCGAATTCTACTTCAACACCGCCCCAACCTTCTTGGGCCAGGTCCTTGAAACGGATGACGGCCTTGGTCCATGTACGGGATGCCTTCATGCTCATCATGTGGACATCGTAGTTGGTCACGTCGGAGGTTTCGACGCGAACGGTGTGCGCGCCACCCTTGTACCAATAAGTGAGGCCGCCGTATTTCGTGTAGTCGACGGTGCCATCCAGGGTAACGCCCCAACCGACATAGGGATCATACTTGTATTGGCCCTTGTCAAGTGCGTAATAGACTGCCCAGGCGTAATTGGTGCCGTTGTCGGATTTTCTTGCTATGGAATAGCCATCGGGGCCAATAGGGGACCTAATTTCGGATGCGCCGTCACCGTCGTCGCCGCCATTATTGTCGTTATAGTCGTACCAATAGAACTCGCCCTGCAAAGAGGCGTTGTCACCGTCTTCGAAGTCGTCAATGAGAAGTCCCTTGCCTTCTTCCTTTGGAATGGTTACGGCGGGTACGATGTCCGTTGCTTCGGGTGGCATGACAATCTTGCTTCCGCTGGGTTCCGTGGTTGTAGAGTCGTCTACAGCGGGAATAGAATCATTCGGGGTCGAAGCCGAATCTGCGGGGGTGTTGACGGAATCACTGGGTGTCGGATTATCGCTAACCTGAACGGAATCGGCAACCGGGAGTTCGTCGATATTCGTATCAACAGATTTATTGGATGAATCGTCGCCGCATGCGCTCAGGAAAAGGAGTGCGGCAGCGGAAAGGGATAAGCTGGCTTTGGATTTGAAGTTCATGTGGACCTCATTTTGTTTTTTTAGTAATCTAAAACTACATCGGTGTGAGGTGAAAAGAAAGGTTTCCGAGCCATTTAGCGTTTACGCAAGTAAACTCTGATGCTTCCATTTTCACCCTTTTCCCCTAAATTTATCACCGAAAAAACAAAGCGGTTCTGACTAAATGGCTTGATTTTGCGTGAGTGTAGCAGGTGTATCTTGAGGCCTACGGCCTTTATAAACGGGATTTTTTACTACCTTTTTGTCGATGCGTTTTTTTTCTGAAAAATATCACAATTCCGTCAGCTTTGCTCGCAAAGAAAAGCCTGCCGACTTGTGTTGGGAAACGCAAAAAGTGGTTGATCGACGTTATGTTGGTTGCAACCGGATTAATCTAAAGAAAGAAGATGTTCCCCCTTATGGTTATGTTTCTGGGGACAATCTTAAACCGGTGGGCGTTTACGTTGTAATGCGCGGTCGAAAGGTTCCCGACGGCGTGTATGTGTACGACGGAGCCGGAGAAAGCAACGTGCCTGATGTGGCGGGGCAGTTGGTGCGTATTGGCGGCAAAGACGAAATGAAAAAAATCGTCGATGCTTTCCCGGACAAGGATTTTGCAGAAGAAGCTCCGCTACTCTACATTTTTACGGGTCTGTTAGAACGTTCTGTTTGGCGTTATAGGGAGTCTGCCTATGCGCAGGTGACGCAGGACGTGGGCGCTTGTGCGGCAAGTGTCATGTTGCATTCAAAGGCCAAGGGCGCCAAGGTTTTCGCCTTGAGCGGATTTGTGGATGACGAGATTGCTGTGACGTTGAGCTTGCCTGCGACAGAAATTCCTTTAGCGGCGCTTGCCGTGTTCCCGGAATATTGCGAACTGGCCTTTGATTCGGTAGATGGTGGCGTTGGCGAAACCGCTTATTCGAACCGCAGCGAAATCGATGTTTCTGCGGGTGACTTGACTGAATTGCAGGCGGCAGACAATGTGGCGCCTTATGATGCATCGCGTTATCCGTCGCTATTTATGCGGCAGAACCGTGTAGAAAACATAACGGACCTTTTAAAGTGTATTCGCATTCGCAGACTTACGACGCAGGCGTTTCCTGGCGATGAATTTCCGCTGACTCCTTCAAAGTTTGATGCTCCCCATTATTTGAATGAAATTTCGTATATCGAAAAGACTTTGAATAATCACTTGCCCTTTAAAAAGGCCGGGCTTGACTTGGATGATTTTTCGAGTATGCTTCGCTGGCTTGAAGTGGGGCAAATCAACTTGTTCGGGGCGGGGCTTTTAAAAATATGGATAGTCTCTTTTGATGTGATGTTTGTGTATCCGGGCGTGTATCGCTATGTGCCTGTGCGCAAGTCCATTTACATGCAGTCGGGAATGTTGAACGTCAAGAAGTTTGCCAAATGTCATTTGGCGTCTGAGACTGCTGAAAATACGGCATTTGCGGTGATTTTGACGGCCGACTTGAATGAATCTTGCAATTTGTTGGGCGAACGCGCTTACCGTTACATGAATTTGAATGCGGGCTATTTTGCTGAGTCTATGACTTTGTCGGCAACGCTGCTCCGCAAGACGGTGCGTTCAGAAAGGTTCTTTTACCAGGAAGAACTGAAAGAGCTGTGCGAAATCCCTGAAAACGAAAGCGTTGTCGCTGAAATTTTAGTGGGCAAAACTTAAGCGATTAAGCTTAAAATAATCGGGGCGACAATCGCGGTGAAGAGTCCCGCAATTCCGATGGAAAGGCTGCTCATGGCGCCTTGAACTTCGCCCATTTCCATGGCCTTGGTGGTGCCGAGTGCGTGGCTTGCGGTACCGATGGCAATGCCTTGAGCAACCTTGTGCTTGATGTGACAAAATCTGCATACGGCAGGGGCTGCGACGGCGCCCGTGATTCCCGTGATGACAATCGAAATGATGGTGACAGAGGGAATGCCGCCGATTTGCTCAGAAACCACGGAACCCATGGGAATCGTAATGGATTTAGGCAGGAGTGAAAGCATCAGTGTTTCGCTTAAGCCGACGAGCCTGCTTACGACAATGACGCATGCCATGGAAGTGAGGCTCCCGGCGAAAATGCCTGCGAGAATCGGTTTCCAAAATTGCTTGAGCTTAGAAATCTGCTTGTAAAGTGGCACGGCAAGCACCACGGTGGCGGGCGAAAGCAGTACCGAAATGTAGTCTCCGCCTACATTGTAGCTTTCTAGGCTGATTCCGGTGAGAAGAAGAAAGCCGACAATGAGAATATTGGCAATCAGCAGCGGGTTCAGGAAGGAATACCTGAATTTTTTGCTGATGGTGACGCCGATTTCGAAGGCGACTAGCGTAAGCAAGATTCCGAAAAGGGGCGAGTTGATGATGGCGTTCATTTTTTGCCCCCGTCTTGTTTATCGGTGTATTGCCTGTGTGCCAGGCGCTCCTTGCGAAGCGCCATATTTTCGCGGTATTCTTGCCTGCGGATGAAAAACTGCGTGCTGAATCCACCTACGGCAAGCGTAATCAGCGTGAAAACGATGCAAAGCGTGAGTAGTAGCGGCCACTTGGAAAGGACTTCGTCACCGACTGCCATAATGGCGATGCTGGGCGGTAAAAAGAATAGTGCCAAGTGATTCAGGAAAAAGCTGGAAACGCCCGAAATCTGCTCCGGTTTCAGGACTTTTAGACAAAGTAATGCGAGAAGCAGAACCATGCCGATAATATTCCCGGGGAGGGGTACGCCTACGATGCGGTGGAGAACTTCCCCGGCAACGCAAACGGCGAAAATGACGGCAAGTTGGAGCGGTATTCTCATTTCGAGCGTAAATGTAGAAAAGTATATTCTATATTTCATGTTATGAAAATCGTATTTATGGGAACGCCGGAATTCGCGGCTTGTTTTTTGAAGCACCTCAAGGAATCTGATTTTGCAGACGTGGTGGCTGTGGTGACGCAGCCGGATCGCCCGGCAGGGCGCGGGCGCGTGCTAACGCCGCCGCCAGTGAAACAACTGGCGCTCGAATACGGGCTCCCTGTGCTGCAACCGACTGACTTGAAGGCGCCCGAATTCGAGAGCGCCCTGCGTGCGTTTGACGCAGACCTCTTCGTGGTGGTTGCCTACTCGATTTTGCCGAAGAATATTCTCGCTGTAGCAAAGCACGGCGCCGTGAATGTGCACGGCAGCTTGTTGCCCAAGTACCGCGGTGCCGCTCCTGTACAGCGTGCGATTGCCGATGGCCTTAAAGAAACCGGCGTGACCGTATTCCGCCTGGATGAAAAGATGGACCATGGGCCGATTTTGGCGCAGAATGTGGTGGCTATCGACCATCAGGATACGACGGCCTCGCTCCTTGAAAAGATGGTGAAGCCTGGCTGCGACGCCTTGGATGATGCGATTCACCAGTTGCTGGAAGGCCGCGAAAAAGATTTGACTCAGGACCACGCCCAAGCTTCGGGTGCGCCTAAGCTGAAAAAAGAAGAAGGCCTGATTGATTTCAATTTGCCCGCTGCAGTAATCCACAACAGAATTCGCGCCTTCAATCCGTGGCCGGGTGGCTATGGAAAGCTCGGTGGCCGCATGGTTTACTTGCGCAAGACTGACACGCCGGAAAATGGTCCGAAACTTGCCCCGGGCGCGGTAGAATTCAAGGATAACCGATTCTACGTGGGCACGGGCGAAGGCGTTCTCGAAGTGATTGAGATTCAGGCCGAAGGCAAGAAGCCGATGCCGGTGGCCGACTTTATGCGCGGAATCCAGAAGCGTGAAGGACTTTGCTTTTGCTAGATGAATCCTTGAAAGAACGCATGGATGCATTCCGAGTCCTTGTGCAATGGCAGAAGGACGGTAGCTTTATCAAGGAAAGCGGACTTTCGCCTTTTGCGATGGAACTTGCCTTGGGCGTATGCCGAAGGCATTTGTACCTGCAGTATTTTATCAAGACGCTTGTGAAAAAGGCTCCGTCGCTTGAAGTGGCAACGGTGCTTGAGATGGGACTGTTCCAGATGTTCTTCATGGAGATTCCGGACCATGCCGCCGTTTCGACAAGCGTGGAGCTTGCGAAAGCGGCGAACCATCAAGAAGGTTCTGCGCGGCTAGTGAATGCCGTGCTGCATGCCGCGCGCAGGTCCGGACTGCCGGCGCTCCCACCTCAGAAGGTGCGGCGCGTGTCCATCGAAAACTCGGTGCCCGAATGGCTGGTGCGCAGATGGTTTGATATTTATGGCGGAACACGCGCCGAAGCGCTCGCCAAGGCGACGCTTGAGCGCCCCGTGGAATGGATCCGCGTGAATTTGCAGAAGACATCTGCTCCGGTGCTTGCGCAAAAGCTTGGAATCACGGGTGCAAGCATTCTCTACGACCGCTACATTCAGGTGCCCGCTGAAGCAAAACTTAAAACGATTCTCGAATCGGAATCTTTTGCGAAAGGCGAATTCAGCATGCAGAATCCTTCTGCTTACGAAGTCGTAAAGCTCCTTGATTTGAAGCCGGGCTTAAAAGTATGGGATGCCTGTGCCGCGCCCGGCGGAAAGTCGGCATTGATGGCCGAGATGGATTCTTCGCTTGATATTCTTGCAAGCGATGTGTCTGAAAGCCGTGTACTCAAAATGCGCGATGTGGTAGAACGCCTCGGACTCACGAACGTCCGCGTAGAATGCCGCGACGCTCTCTCGTCTCTCGTCTCTCGTCTCTCGTCTAATTTTGACCGCATTCTTCTCGATGTTCCGTGCAGCAACATGGGCGTGATTGCGCGCCGCCCGGAATCGGTTTATCGCATTACGCCGGAGTCGATTAAGGAATTGGCCGAATTGCAGTATAATATTTTAAAGGCTGCTTCGGCAAAACTTGCAACGGGTGGTATCCTGGTGTATGCGACATGCAGTCCTGACCCGGAAGAGACAACCAAGATTGTGAACCGGTTCGTGAAAGAAAATCCTGAATTTGAAAAGCATGGCGACGCGGTGCTTCCGGGTGCCGAAGATGCGCGCTTTGATGGATTCTTTGCCCAGGCCTTGCGCCTAAAATAAAAAAGGACTTTATGGGGATGCTAAAGAAAATCTTTTTGTTTATGGCGGGCGTGGCGGTGACTGCGTTTGCGCAAAGTGAACCGCAGAATAATGAAAATGTGATGTTTTCGAAGGCATATATCGGAATCGAAGGCGGTGAAATTTATCCGTTCGGTGATTTGATAGATGCAGTCTACAACACCTATTATGGTGGATTTAATTTCCGCTATTCTTATTGGAAAAATGTAGATGGCGTTGTGATGTTCCATTACGCTTACTTTGAACCGCGTCCAAATGTTGTTACTTATGACGGTGTGCACCAAGCGTCTGGAAAGTTGGGCTTGGATTGGCATTTCCCGATGATTCATCCGGTTGGATTGGGGGGCGGCTTTGCTTGCAATTGGACCCGTGCCGATTTGGATAATGGCGTGAATAAGGATTCGATTTTTAATAAACCGGGTGGAACGCTAGGGGATAACGAAACTGAATTTGGCTGGTACGCCCGATTGAACTTGATGATTTTGAATTTGGAAAATTACCGCGTCGGTATTAACATGATGTGGGAAGAAATTTGGACTTTGCCCAAGCGTTCTGATATGTTGTATGTGGGACTTTATATAGAAAGGAAGCTTTGGTAATGAAGAATTTTGCCCTGATATCTTTGTTATGGGGTGCTGTTGCATTTGCCCAGGTTCCCGCAGAAATGGATGGCATGGAATACGAGACTCGTGCCGATGGAACCTTTTTGATTGGTGGCCCGACCTATGCCTTCGATCGGGTGATGGGCGCAGGTGGCGTGCATTCTGAAAGCGAACTTTGGACCCCTGCGAAATTACGTAACCGCCTTCTGTTCAATCGATTGTCGGGAACACCGGATTGGACTCCCTTTGAACCTTCTGTCTGGGTAAAAACGGGTAACGAGCTGGGCGACTTGATTTATCAAGACTTTATTACCGAGCATAACAGGCCTGAAAACAGGACTCCTATTTTGGAAGGTGGCTTCCGTTCTCCAAGCTTTATGGGCTTTTGGGCGACTGCGAGACTTTTCCAGGATGACCATTTTTGCAGCGGGGCATATACCTATCGCCGTGACGCTGTAGAAGGAAATTTTTCTCATTTTGGAGAAAATTGGCCCATGTTCAGTTCGGTGTACGGTGGCTTGGACTATACGAATTCCCTTGTGAATGCTTCGGTGTTGGCGGGTGAAGAATATCTGTGGTTCTATACGGAAAGTTCCCGCTGGATACCGGCTCATTACAAGCCCCGTGTAGAAGCCCGTGCAGATGTGGGTAATGTGTCTGTAACCTTGGCTTACGAGGATGTTGAATACCAGTACCGGCCGAAAAAAGAAGAAGGTTCCCGTAAAGAAGTGAACGGCTCCGTTTACTACAAGTGCGGCAAGGCTTGCCAACAGGGAATGCTCCAGATTTCTGCCGGTATGGCATTCCGTGCTGTCGATGACGAAGGGGTTGTCTACACCGAACTTGAAGAGGATCGCGTGGCATGGCCCTTTATGGAATTGCGCATACAGCCGGTGCAACGCTTGACTGCCGATGTGACCTTCGGTGTGAATGAGAGGGATTGGCTTGTTCAGGATAGCGTGGAATACTTGGCCCCTGCTCCCGAAAATATGGGCGTTGTGGTTGGCGTCAAGAATATTTCGGGATCCCGCCTGAATCCCCTTGCCGATACGAAGGAATTTTACAAAGGTCACGAAATTGACTTGACTGCTGACGGCCAGATGAACTTGGTGCAGGCCTATGCCGCTTATGTGGATACCCTGGGAGGCTTTGTGTCTATAGGTGGCCGCGGTAGTTTTTGGGCTGAACATGGTGCCGAAACTTTTGATGTGGAAGCCTACGAAGTTGATGAAAAGAAAGGAATGAAGTTTCGCTATGGCGATGTTTCCCGTATTAATCATTGGATTAAGGGCTTGACCGCTGAAATGTGGCTCGGGACTTGGTATGGTGATATGTTCAAGTTTACCGCCATGACTGGTTTTGAACATATTGATGGCCCCGTGGATCAGGCTGAAGTGACGCCTGTCGAGTTCTATTCGGGTTTTATGGGTGATTGGCTCTTGAACAAGACTTTCAAGATTAGCCATTCGCTGCGCTACAGAAGCGATGCCAAGTGGAACCTTAGATCTTCAGACCCGATGGTGGTCAAGGGCGACTGGGTATGGGACGCTTCATTCTCGCAGATGTTCCCCAAGTACGGCATCACTTTGACCGGAACCTTGCTGCATGTGCTTGCCGATGAAGTTGCAGAAACGGTAAACGGTGGCTATGACCGCATCCGTTTTATTTGCCAGGCAAAGAAGACTTTTTAAGTCCGGGTAAGTCATCCTCGCCCGAGAGGGCGAGTGCCTTTAGGCAGAAGCTATTTGCAAAGAAATCCGTTGCTTCGGCTCGCTTTACCCATTTAATCGCAGGCTCCGTTTTTGACGGAGCTTTTTTGCTTAGCTGAATAAGCAGAACATCGCATTCCATTTTATGGACGGTGATGTTGTGTTTGAATTTGCCGATATTTTGAGCGTTGACGACGTCGTCGGCGTTGATAAAGCTCTCTGCTTGGGCGGGCATGCCTGCGGTTGCGTTTCTCGGTGATTCGAAGTGGGGTAGCGTAAACTGGTTCTTGAAAAATTTTTGTCCGCCGAGAACCGCAAGAATCTTGTGGTCTGCGCTTTCGATGACAAGAACCGTTCCATGCCAGTCTTTTTGAATGTGCTTTTTGGCGGGCGGGAAGTTTGCGGTGCGTTTTTCGGCACAGGCCTTGCATCCCCCTTGAAGGGGGCATTTTTCACAGTCGGGATTCTTGATTTTGCAAACGGTGCGGCCCAACTCCATGAGTGCCTCGTTGTGCATATAGGCTTTAGACGAATTCGCTACTTCGCGAGCGTAATTCCAGTAAATTTCGCTAGCGCTCTTGTTTTGGATTGTCATGCGTTTTTTGTCGGTTGGCAAAAAATCTAGCGCATAAAGTCTTGAGAAAATGCGCACCAGGTTGCCGTCTAGAATGGCTTCCCGTTGGTGGTAGGCGAGGCTCAGGATTGCTCCTGCCGTGTACGCGCCGATGCCCGGTAAAGCTTCTAGTTCCTTGCGGGTCCGCGGCATTTCTCCAGAAACAGCCTTCGCCGTTTTCAGTATATTCCTGGCTCGGCTATAATAGCCCAGGCCTTGCCAGTATTTGAAGACTTCTTCTTCGGATGCCTTGGCAAGCGTTGCAATATCTGGAAAACGCTTCATCCATCTCACGAAATAGTCGCGCACGGTAGAAACCTGAGTCTGCTGTAGCATGGTTTCGCTGATCCAGACGGCGTAGGCGTCTCGCGGAGCGTCTAAATCGGTGGGGCGCCACGGAAGTTCCGCGGCGTTCTTTTTGAACCATTCGCGCAAATTTTTTAAGGTTTCTTTATCCATACCCTAGTTTGTCATGCCCGATTTAGTCGGACATCTCCTTTTCTATTGATAAAAAGGAGGTCCCGAAGACATGAGTTAAAAATGATATGCTTCTTTTTTCAGTTTCTTGAAAAATTCAAACTGCGCCTTGGTGGAAGATTCCATGGTGTATTTGAGGCTACGTTCGTGGGCGACTTCGCGCATTTTTGCGTAGGTCTCGGGCTGCTCCAGGTACAGCTTGCGGCATTCTTCGAGTGCGTTCAACCAGGCTTCTTCATCGATGGGCAATATTCGGCCGGCTTCGCTATCCATCACGATGTCATGCGGCCCGCCGTAATCGCTCACGATGGCGGGTGTGCCTGTAGACATGGCTTCGACAACGACATTGCCGAAGGTGTCGGTGATGCTCGGGAACAAGAAAAAGTCCGAATCGGCGTAGAGGCTTGCGAGCGTTTCTCCGCCCTGTTCGCCAGCGAAATGTACGCTATTGTTGCCTTCGAAGAATTTCTTGATTTCTTCAAGGTACCAGCCGTAGCCCACGTACATGAGTTCCACGTCATCATGCTTGGCAGAGAACTTTTTCCAGACGCTGTTCAAGAATTCCAGATTCTTTTCCTTGGAAATGCGCCCGATAAACGAGAAACGCACCTTGCGGTTGCTTTCGCTTTGGACTGCTTCAGTTGCACCATTGTACTTTTCCCAGACGCCTTTGCCGCGTAAGTCTCGCGAGAATTTTTCTAGCGGAAGTCCGCGGGGCAAAATCTGCACCTGGTTCTCGGGAACCTTCAGCTGCGATGTGAGAATGTCGGCGTAGTCCTTGCAGGGGCTTACTACGGGCTTTGTCATGCCGTAGAAAATCTTCATGAGCCAAAGCACAAAGTGGAACATCCACTTGGCCTTTACAAGCGTCTTGGTGTAAGTAGGAACGTCGGTGCGGTAGTGGCTAAAGACCTTGATACCAGCAACTTTTGCACAGAAACATACAAGCCAGGCGCCCGGACTCGGCGTTTCAAATTCAATCAAGTCGACGGGATAGCGCTTGAGCAAGCGAAGAACCGGGCCCACGCGAGGAATGGCGAGTTCGCTGTTTGCATACCCTAGCTGTTCCATGCTGAACATGCGGGGCAGCAAAAGACAGTACCCGTTTTCAACGACTCCGCAGGGGCGTGTGTTGAAAGCGTTTCCGGCGAGGAATGCGTGCATGCCATGGGCGCGCATATATGGAATCACGTTCCTTAAGTTGTTTGCGATCCCGTTAGTTTCGTCCAGGTTGTCCGAATAGAAAAGAATGCGGACGTCATCGACGGGGTGTTGCTTGCGCTCCTTTTTCAGGTAAAAACGCAACTTTAAAAGCTTGGGCAAGTTTAGAAAGAGCGACCCGAAAACAATCGGCGGAATCATGCCGGTACGCAGGTTTCCGGGTGGCTGGTGCTTAAAGCCGAACATCTTCTTGAAGGTGCTCGTGACATGGCGCCCAAAAATAGCGGGGCGTGTGTCTAATGCGTCGGTTGCTTTAAGCTTTGTTGAATTTGACGCAGTCGGCATACTTCACTCCTTTGCCACCGAACAGGTCCAAAGCCGATCCGATGGTGAGGTCTATCGTTCCGTTTGAAATTTGCTTACAGTGCTTTAGGTCGGCAAGCGACTTGGCGCCGCCAGCGTAGGTGCAAGGTATCGGGCTGTGTTCGGCAAGGAACATGATAAGTTCGTCGTCCATGCCTTGCTGCTTTCCTTCGACATCGGCTGCATGAATCAGGAATTCGTCGCAGTAGCGCGAAAGGTCTTCGAGTGTTTCTGCGTTGACTTCGATATCGATAAGGGTCTGCCAGCGGTTAATGGCGATTTTCCAGCGAGGTTCTTCTTCGGGTGCACTCACACGCTTGCAGCTCAAATCCAGAACAAGGTGCTCCTTGCCGACAGTCTTGGAAAGCAATTCCAGACGTTCGCGGTCAAGCTTGCTTTCGGGGAAAATCCAGCTGGTTACAATCACATGGGAGGCTCCTGCATCCAGGTATTCCTTCGCGTTCTCGGCGGTAATGCCACCGCCCACTTGCAGTCCGCCAGGGTAGGCGGCGAGTGCTGCTTTAGCGGCCTCGGTGTTGCCTTTGCCGAGCATAATCACATGTCCGCCCGTGATACCGTCTTTCTTGTAGAGTTCTGCAAACCAGGCAGGGGAGCGGTCTGTTTCAAAATTCGTCTTGAGACCGGTACCGCTGTCATTTAGTGAACTGCCTACAATCTGTTTTACACGTCCGTCGTGCAGGTCTATGCAGGGGCGAAACTTAGTCATTAGTCTTTAACTCCGGTAATGCACCAGTCTAATTTTTTGCCGTGGCTTCCGTCGCTGCGGCCCCTGTAGAATAGGACTTCGCCGCCGGTGGCTATCTTGAACGCTTTCTTGGCAAACCAGCCGTCTACTTTATCCAAGATGCTAGCCTTTTCGAGTGTCTTTGCTACGTTAAATTTAAGTGCGGGAATGCTTGCGTCCTGCCAGTCAAAAGTCAAGTCGCCTTTTGCAAATTTTTTTCCGCTGTAGTCGCTGTCGCCTTCCTTGATGGATTTCGGTTGGGCAACCTTGATTCCGTTTGCGTCATTGTAAAGCGCGTAGCCGAAGGGCTCGCCGCTTTTGGCAATGGAGACTCGGCCTGCAAATAGCGGAGATTTTGTGTTTGTGCTAAAGTTGATAGAACGCGCATCCATGTCGATTGCCGAAACGGTTTGCCAGGTTTGGTCCATGTAGGCGTAGCCCTTGACTGCAACGGTGTCTTCGTTGTACGCAATTTTACCCGAAAAGCGACCGTAGGGGATGTGAACGTATTGTCCAAAGGATTCCTTGCCGATTTTCCACACGCCGTTGCCCGAGACTTTTCCGATGACTGCAGATTCGAAGGTCACGTCCAGCAGAAATTTTCCACCCTTGTCCGCAGAAAAGAAAACGCGGTGATCCTTGCCGGGCTTATGTTCCATCTTGTATTCTTCGTTGATGTCAATTGTAGCGGACGCCTTGTCCGCTTTAAGACGTTCCGGCGGATATTGACGGCCAACAGTGTATGTTTTGCCTTTGAAATTCCAGAAGCTCATGTCGCATGTGACTTTGTTGCCGACTCCCGGAATGTTCAGCGTAGAATAGTTGATAAAGGCGCGAGTGCCGTTGTCAAAAACAAACTGGTAACTCCAAGTTTCGTTAAAATCCTTGGAGCTGCTCTTGTGGGGCATAAAGTCGTCTACAGAAACGCTACGTACGGCTCCCTGCGGCGCAACCACATCGCCTGCAAAAGCAAATGATGCGCAGAATAAAAACGCCAAAATCCAAAAAAGAACTTTTAAGTTACCATTCATCTTTTTCATTCCACATCTCACATTCCACACTACACATTACAGTCTCAAGTCCTGTCCCATACCCATTTTAAGTTCGGTACGGCGGCGGAGCACCATTTCGTTGAACAAGTCGGTCAGGCAGTCTTCGATGCTGATCATCGGTTTCCAGCCCATGTTCATTGCCTTGGTGGGGTCACCGATCAAAAGCGGAATGTCGTTGCTGCGTTCGTAGCCGGGGTCGAATCTGAAATCGACACTTACGCCTGCAATGTCCACCAGCATTTCGGTGAGTTCACGGAAGGTGTAGGACTTGCCGCAGCAAAGGTTGTAGACTTCGCCAGATTCCGACTGATTCAAAAGTTGAATCATACCGCGGGCAACATCGCGCACGTCTACAAAGTCACGGCTGATGTCGAGGCTGCCGGAATAGATGGTGGGCTCGGTGCCGTAATACTTGATTTTAACAAGTTGGTAGGTAATGGAGGGAATTACGAAACGGCGGCTATGATGCGGACCCGTAAAGTGGAAGGGTCTCACAAATACCACGTGAAGTCCGTAGGCGTTCTTGAACTGGTTACCCAGAAGTTCCATGCAGGCCTTTGAGGTTGCGTATGGAGTAAGCGGATTGGGTGCGTCCGTTTCTTTGTGCAAGTAGGTGAGCTGGTGGTCGGTGCGGCCGTAGATTTCGCTAGAGCTCAACAGCATCACTTTTGCCTTGGGGCAGTTCTTGCGAACATTTTCCAGCAGGTTTTGTGTACCCAGCAAGTTGATGTTCAGCGTTTCGTAAGGTTTCTTGTAGCTGAGGCCTACAGAAGACTGGCTTGCCAGGTGGTAAATGTGGGTGGGCTGTACGTGCTGGATCATTTCCTGCACATCCTTGAAGTTCAAAAGATCGCCGTTCAGGTACTGGACCCCTTCGACCTTTTGCCAAGGCTGCGGCTGCTCATCACTAAAACTGAACAAGTCGTGGGTCGTTCCCACAAGGCTTGACAGAATGTGGTAGCCTAAAGCCCCCGTTCCACCTGTTACAAGAATACTCATTTTATGCACACTCCTATAGTACTACTTTATAGCTCCCCAGCTTTGAGTAATAATGTCTTTGTCGATGTTTACCACCTTTTCCACGGCTCCAATTTTCGTGGGCAAGATGTAAACACGTTTTCCCTTTTCTGCCTTCTTGTCAACAGCCATGGCGTCCCATGCGGCTTCCACGTCGATATCGTATTTTTTCGGGAAACCGAGGTCGTCCAAAAGTTTGTTCTGGCGCGCTTCTTCTTCGGCGGTAATCTTGCCCAAGAGAACTGCCGCGCGGGCGGCCACGCGCATGCCCAGCGAAACGGCGATGCCGTGCGTGAACATGCTGTAGTGCGTCAGGTTTTCAATCGCATGCCCGAAGGTATGCCCGTAATTCAAAATGGCGCGGAGTCCGGCTTCCTTTTCATCGATGCCGACCACTTCTGCCTTGATGGCGCAGCTGCGGTAAATCAGGTGCTTGAGCACATCGAGGTCGTGAGCCTTGATTTTTTCGACATTCTCTTCCATGTAGCGGAAGAATTCTTCGTCATAAATCACGCCGTACTTCACGATTTCGGCAAGGCCTGCCAGGTATTCCGTTTCGGGCAAGGTGCTAAGCACCGCAAGGTCGCACACCACAGCTTTCGGCTGGTAGAATGCACCAATCATGTTCTTGCCTTCGGGGTGGTTCACGGCAACCTTTCCGCCTACGGAACTATCGACCATAGAAAGGAGCGTCGTCGGGAACTGGATAAACGGAATGCCGCGCTGGTAAGTGGCGGCACCGAAGCCTGCCATGTCACCGACCACGCCACCGCTGAACTGCAGCAGACAGCTCTTGCGGGTGTAGCCGCGGTGCAGCATAAAGCTGAACAGCTGGTTTAAATTGTGAAGCGTCTTGTTCTTTTCGCCGGCCTGGAACTTGAATATCGGGCAGCGTCCGGCTTGGCCTCTCAGTTCGCCAAGCATCTGGCTTTGCACCTTGGCAATGTTGGTGTCGGTGCAGACCAGGAACTCGTGGCTCGGAGCAAGCTTTAGGCATTCCAGCAGCACGCCTGCTTCGGGAATAATGTTCTTGCCGATAAAGATGGGATAGCGGCCGCCGCTGCTCGGGCATACATCGAGTGCATGGCTGTTCCAGAAATTCAGAATGTACAGAATGCGCTCGATAACGTGGTCTTCGGTGAATTCGTCGGAACTTTCCACGCTGAAGTCGGCGTTCGCATAATTCTTTTCGCGTTCCTTGAGCATCACCTTGATTTTTTCGAGGCGTTCTTCGTCGCTTAAGTTGGCAAGCAGCGGGCGAGTGTTCTTGCGGCCAATGCGTTCCGAAAGCACCTCGGGCTTAGCCCACAGGCGAATGATGGTGCCGTTTTCGCGGATGACCTTCAGATTGTCCGGCTGCGTGAGTGCGCCACCGCCCAAGGAAATAATGTACGGCGTTTCTTTCTGTGCAAATTCTGCAACGACTTCGCGTTCCATTTCGCGGAACTTGGCTTCGCCGTCTTGCTCAAAAATTTCGCTGATGGTCTTGCCCGCGCGTTCAACGATAACGGCGTCGGTGTCTACGTAGGGGCGGTTCAACCGCTCTGCCAGGGCGCGTCCGGTGCGGGATTTTCCGCTTGCCATGAATCCGGTAAAAAAGATGTGCTTGTTCATGTTAGCCCTGCATTCCTTTGCGCATAATCTGTGCGAGTTCGTCATTCGTCTTGTTCTTGGTTTCTTCGGGGAACCACTTTCTAAAGCTTTCGATACCCTGGTGCACCAGCATTCCTTCGCCGGTTACCACCTTGCAGCCCTTCGCCTGGGCGGTCTTTAAAAGCTTGGTCATGGGCGGTGTATACACGATGTCCATGACGGCCTGACCTGGGTGCAAAGATTCTTCGGTGAGCGGCGACTGGTCTTCGTTCGGCGTCATGCCCACGGAGGTGGCATTGATAATAATGTCGATGCTCTTGGATACGGCAGGGAATTCATCGAATGTGGCGACTTCGACTTGCGGAGCCTTGCCGTTGAAAAACTGGTTCAGACTGTCGGCAAGAGCCTTGCCTTTTTCGCGGTTACGGCACACGATGGTGAGCCTGTTCTGCATTTCGGCGAGCGTATAGGCGATTGCCTTGGCGGCTCCGCCGTTTCCGAGCAGGGCGACCTTCTTGTTCGAGGGGTCTACGCCCGATTCTTGCAGGTTACGAATGCATCCATAGGGGTCGGTCGTGGTCCCACACAGGGTGCCCCCAACAATTCCGTCTTTCCAGTACAGGGTGTTTACGCTGCCGGTAAACTTTGAAATGTCCGAAAGTTCGTCCACAAGGTCCATTACGGGGGTCTTGTATGGGATGGTGACATTTGCTCCGCGGAATTTCATGGCCCTGAACCCCTTGATGGCGTCGCCCAAGTTTTCGGGCTCCGGAGCGTAGGGCAGATACGCCGCGTTAATCCCCAATGCTTCAAAAAGTGCGTTATGCATCAGGGGCGATTTGCTATGACCAACAGGATGACCGAAAATACAAAGACTCTCGGTCTTTCCATTCAATTTCAACTGGCTCAAAAAAAACCTCTTTTTTTACAATATAAAGATATATAAAATTAACGGACCCGAATGCAAATTTTTCTATATTAGACCCGTTCGATAAAGGGGGCTCCTATGCTCAAGAAGTATTACAGAATCGAATCAGGGCGCCTCGCTAGCGCTCCGAACGAAGATGCAGCCGACATCGTGATGATGGGTTCCTTGAGCCAAGAGCAGCGAAGCGTGCTTGTTAAAGAGTATGAGATTACTGAACATACCATAGCCTCTGCATTCGACTCCGACGAGCTTTCCCGTATCGAGTACGACGACGATTTTACCACCATCGTGTTTAAGAAGCCGAAGAACTATTCGGCAAGCGATAATTTCCAGTTCCGCGTAGAATCTTTCGGTATCTTCATTTTTAAGGACTGGGTGCTGCTCCTGACCGACTCCGATATCCCGGTGATGGACGAAAAGCGCTTTTCTAAGATTGATAGCCTGAACACCTTTGTGCTTCGCGTGTTGAGCTACGCAATCTTCCACTTTAACGAACACTTGAAGATTATTAACCGTATTAACGACGAGTTGGAACAGAAGCTGCGTACCGCCATGGAAAATAAGTACCTGCTTTCTATGTTCAGCTTGAACAAGGGCTTGATTTACTACGTGAGCGCCTTGAACAGTAACGACACGCTCCTCAAGAAATTGCAGATCGGTCGCAGTCTCAACTGGACTGAGGGCGAACGGGAACTGCTAGACGATATTGTCATTGAAAACCGCCAGAGTTTACAACAGGCTGAAATCTACGCCAACATTTTGACATCCATGATGGATGCCCGCGCAAGTGTCATCAGCAATAACGTGAACACGCTGATGAAGAACTTGACCATCGTGACGATTTCTATTTCTCTCCCGACGTTCTTCGCTAGCTTGTTCGGCATGAACGTGAAACTGCCTTTCGGCATGAACGGAGACGCTACGGTCGGTTCGCCCATGGCCTTCTGGCTGATTATTGCCGTGTGTATCCTCTCTGTGGTGGCGTTCCTTGCCTTCTGGATGCGCCGTAAATAGGTTTGTTTTGAGGAAGGAGGGGGCTTTTGCGGAAAACATTGTTACGAATTTTCTTGGTCACTGTTTCGAGCGCGCTACTTTTTTCGGCGTGTTCTGGCGAAAATGGTATTGTGAACAATGTGGGTAATGTCGGACTTGAAAGTAGTGATTCTGAATCTGATGACATTACCGTGACTCCCATCGAGATTTCCGAAGAGGATAAGATTCCCGAAGCGGAAAATGGCGTCTTGTATTTTAAAAAGTCAGGGGCTTCCGGTTCAAAGTCCGAAAGAAAGTCCTCTTCTTCTGTCCAGGCTCCTTTTATAATAGTGGACTACTCATCCAGTAGTGAATTATTTGCTCAAAGTTCTTCATCCCTTGTTTTGGGATCTTCTTCATCTATTTCGGAACCTGATCCTGAATCTTCTAGCGGCATAATCATTAACGTGTGGGATTGGAGCATTCCGATAGATGGCTATTTAAATCCCGACATTGATTACAATTGGGAGCTGGACAAACGTGATGGACAAAAATACCGCATCGTAAAAATTGCAAATCGTTGGTGGTTCGCTCAAAACTTGAACTATAACGGCGAAAATATTGAAAGCTGGTGCTATGGCGATGAAGATCAGCATTGCGATGTGACTGGCCGCCTTTATACGTGGGATGTGGCTAGGGATGTGTGTCCCGAGGGTTGGCGGTTGCCCTATCCGGCTGAATGGGATGATTTGATTACTTCCGCTGGTGGGTCCAAAAATGCGGGAAGAACCTTGAAATCGACGAAAGGATGGTTTTTCGGTAATGATGGAAATGGAATTGATTCGTTAGGTTTTTCGGCAATTCCTGCTGGCTGGAGAGATGATGATGGAAAGTTTGGCTATTTAGGCAAAGATGCCTATTTCTGGGTGTTTTCTGGTGGAACCTTTGCCGATTATGTGTCTATGTATAACGAAGATCGGATTATTGTGTCATATCATCACAGAAATATGGGATTCTCGGTCCGCTGTATAAAAGAACTGGAAAATTGATACCAAAAAGGAGAACGTGATGTTCAGTAAATTTAGTTTCAGTGTGTTAGCCATTTCTATGGCTTTTTTGTTTAATCTGTCTGCTTGCGGTGATAGTGGATCTAACAGTAATCCTGAAAATTTGGAGGAAATTGACGGAAAAGGAAATTCCTCTGAAAATGAGGGTGAATCCAAGGGCATTCCTGGCGACGAACAAGAAGGTGTGGAATCCTCTGAGTCCGCAGAGGCCTATTCGTCGTCATCGGAGGCCGAAGAATATACCGAGCCAGAATCTTCCAGTTCCGAATTTGTTTATGCGGATAGCAGTTATTACTATGCGGAAAAGAATATCCTGATGGATTTCCGCGATGGCAAGACCTATAGGACCACCTCTGTTACCGTCACGACGGAAGAAGGTGATGTGACCCAGGTGTGGATGGCAAAGAATTTGAACCTTGAGTACAATGAGGGCTCGGCGAAGTCTTTTTGTCGCGAAGATGATCCTGAAGACTGCATGGTATATGGTCGTCGGTACCGCTGGAGCGCCGCCATGGACAGTGCGGGATTGTATTCCGAAGCTACTAAAGGGTGCGGTTACGATCGGCTGTGCGAGGCAACAGTACCTGTGCGCGGCATCTGCCCCAAGGGATGGCACTTGCCCACTGCGGATGAGTTTAAAGCTTTGATTGAAATGGCGGGTGGAGAAGATGAGGCGGAAAAATTGATGGCCACATCTGGATGGGAAAAGCGGAAAGTCGAAGGTACGGACGACTACGGATTTGCTGCACGCCCTGCAGGTTCTTGGGACAGATATGAAAAACCGGCCGACGTTGGTAGTTTTGCGTATTTTTGGACTATGGTCCAATATGTGACTAGCGATGATTTGGTTGTTGGTGTGACGATCTCTTATGAAGCCGGCGCAATGCAAATTGATGGCTACGACATGAAGACTTATCATTACTCTAAAGAGAAGGCTCTCTCCGTCCGTTGTTTAAAAGATTCGGAATAGTTGATTTCTACACAAATGTTCACTAAAAATTAGACGGCTTGGCCGTCTTTTTCTATATTCGGGCGCATGACAAAGTCTATCGAAATCCGCGATGCCCACGAGCATAACCTACGCCATGTGAATCTTTCTATTCCCCGCGATTCTATCGTGGTGGTGACCGGTGTGTCGGGTTCGGGCAAGTCTAGCCTCGCTTTCGATACGGTGTTCCAGGAAGGCCAGCGCCGCTTTGTTGAGTCTCTCTCGGCTTATGCGCGCCAGTTCATTGGCCGCATGAAACACCCCGAGGTGGAAAGCGTGCGCGGCATTTCGCCGACGATTTCGATTGACCAGAAGACGGTGAACCGTAACCCGCGTTCTACGGTGGGTACGGTGGTCGAAATTCTGGACCATTACCGTTTGCTTTTTGCGCGCCTTGGCGTGCCGCACTGCCCCGATTGTGGCCGCGTGATCCAGGCGCAGACGGTGGACCAGATTGTCGATAATTTGTATGTGAGCGACGAGGGCAAGCAGATTACGGTGATGGCCCCGATTGTGCAGGAGCGCAAGGGTGAATACCGCAAGGAACTGGCCGAACTCAAGGAAAACGGTTTTGTGCGTGCCCGCGTAGATGGCACGATTTACCGCCTGGAAGATGTTCCGGCTCTCGTGCGCTACGAGAAGCACACGATAGAAGCGGTGATTGACCGCCTGACGCTTGAACGCAAGAACATGAGCCGTTTGCGCGAGGCCTTGGAAGGGGCGCTCAAGCTGACCGACGGAAAGTTGGTGAGTTTTTTATTGAATGATGAATATCGCTTGCAGGGTACGCTCTTGGCATGCCCGAAGTGCGGCATTTCTATTCCGGAACTGGAACCGCGATTCTTCAGTTTTAACGATCCGAAGGGCCGCTGCCCCGCCTGTAAGGGCATGGGGGAGAGTTATAAGTTCGACTTGGATTTGATT
The DNA here is from genome assembly GCA_017550445.1 of Fibrobacter sp. The sequence goes on along the minus strand of JAFZOV010000141.1, from coordinate 1,025 downwards.
ATCCCCGACAAGACGAAGTCCATTAAGGACGGTTGCATTGCGACTATCAAGAAAGACGATGGCAATTTGATTTTTAGCGACTTCGGTCGCCGTAATTTGCGCAATATTGCAAACGAGATGCATTTTTCGCTGGATACGCCGTGGAATAAACTCAAAAAGGCGCAACAGGATGCTGTGTTGTACGGTACGCCCAGCGGATCGGAACGCGGAATCATCCCGATTATGCAGGAATTGTGGGATATGTGGCATATTTTCCACTTCCGCAAGTATATGCAGATTGGTGTGTGCTCCGAATGCCACGGCACGCGAATCAACCGCACAGCGAATGCGGTGACTTTCCACGGCGTAAATCTAACGCAGATGACGGAATGGTCCGTGGAAAAGTCGGTGGAGTTTTTCAATAAGCTGGATCTCTCCGAAAAAGAAAAGCGAATCGGCAAGGAGATTCTGAAAGAAATTCGCGGGCGACTTTCATTCCTCAATGCGGTGGGGCTCGGCTATTTGACGATTAATCGCAAGGCCTCTACGCTTTCGGGCGGCGAGGCCCAACGCATTCGCTTGGCGAGCGCCGTGGGTGCTGGGTTACAGGGAGTGCTTTATGTGCTTGATGAGCCGAGCATCGGGCTCCACCCTCGCGATAACGATAAATTGCTCGGGATGCTGGAGCATTTGAGGGCGCAGGGTAACAGCCTGATTATCGTGGAACACGACGAAGACACCATGCGCCATGCGGACTGCGTGATTGACGTGGGGCCGGGTGCCGGCGTGGAAGGCGGTCGTGTGATTGCCGCAGGAACCGTCGAAGAATTGGAGAAGAATAAGTCCTCGCTTACGGGCGCGTATTTGAGCGGCCGTAAGGCGATTGAAATTCCTGCGACGCGCAAGAAGATTGACAAGAATACGCCGAAACTCAAGATTTGCGGTGCCGCCGAAAATAACCTCAAGAATATCGATGTCGAAATTCCGCTGGATGGCGCATTGACGGTGGTGACGGGCGTTTCGGGCTCCGGCAAGAGTACGCTGAT
>JAFZOV010000140.1 GCA_017550445.1 Fibrobacter sp. | reverse complement strand
TGACTTCGGCGTCGTTAGCCACGAGAGCGCGGGAAATGCCAAGACGGACAGCGCCCATCTGGCCGGCGATTCCACCGCCGCGAGCGTTGACTTCGACGTCCCATTCTTCCGCGTTGCCGAGGATGGCGAACGGAAGGTTAGCAATCATGTTCTGCACTTCGGAATGGACGTAATCCTTGAAATCACGACCATTGATAGTGCGCTTGCCGGTACCCGGCTTCAGGATCACAGCGGCGATGGCGTTCTTGCGGCGGCCCGTGCCACGGTAGATCTTCTTGTTCTTTGCGGTAGCGATAGAGGTATCCTCCGTTCTAAAGATTAGAAGTCAACGACTTCGGGGTTCTGCGCAGCGTGCGGATGTTCGGCGCCGGCATAGATTTTGAGTTTCTTAACCATCTTGTGGCCAAGAGCGCTGTGAGGGAGCATACCCCAGATAGCAGCGGTCAGCGGGGCGGTCGGGTCCTTCGCCATGAGGTCGGCGAAGTTGATCCAGCGTTCGCCGGCGATGTGACCGGTGTGGTGGAAGTATTCCTTCTTCAGGTTCTTGGTGCCGGTAACGGCAACCTTGCCGGCGTTGATGACAACAACGAAGTCACCAGTGTCGACGTTCGGGGAATAGATGGCCTTGTGCTTGCCCATGAGGAGGCGAGCAACTTCGCTTGCAACGCGTCCCAGGGGTTTTTCCGCAGCATCCACAAGCTTCCACTTGCGGGTGACGGACTTCGGGTTTACCGTAATGGTCTTCATGTAAATCCTCTAAGTTAATTGGATTCCGGGGCAGGGGCGCCCCAAGAAAAGCAAGACAAATATAGATGGTTTTGGCAAGCTCGACAAGGGTAAAAAAGTCTATTTTTTCAGAAAAGCCCGTAAATTAGCGGATTTTTGTTCTATTAATTATATCAATTATGCTAATTATGATGCCAAAATATCACTTTTTGGGGTCTTCCTGGCCCTCTCGGCGGATGGCCACGCGCTTCATGGTCGAGCGGTTCTTGCGCATGAAAGCGAGAGCCTTGGACCTCCGGCGGGCGGTCTCCTGCAGGTTCACGGACTCGTCGTACTCGTCCACAATTTCGCGGCCGAGGATCTCCTCGAGCACGTCTTCCAGGCTCACGATACCCGCAATGGCACCGAACTCATCCACCACGCCCACCATGTGGCCACGCTGCTTGAGGAAACGGAGCAAAAGCTTGTCTATCATGACGCTGTCGGGAATGAGCTGCAACGGGCGCATCAGTTTCCTAAGCGTAATGTCGCGATTCCCTTCGGCAAGCTTGTTGTAGGCATCGCGCCGAAGAACTATCCCTATCCAGTGGTCCTTGTTCTCAGCATACAGCGGAATACGCGAAAAAGGCCAGTTCCCGAGTTCGTCGATTGTCTCGCCGATAGTCTTGTCGGCAGGGAGCGTAAACACCACCTGGCGCGGGGTCATTATCTTGCGCGCGGCAACCGACTTGAGCGAAAGAATGTTCTTGATGACGGAAGCCTGCTGGCGGTCAATCACGTCTTCGCGGAGCCCGAGACTCACGAGACTGTTGATGTCCTCGATGCTCACGTCCTTCTTCTCTTCATCTTCGCGAGTCCAGTGCTTGGTAAGCGTGAGGCAGAGCCAGATAAGGCCAGTCCAGCCGAGAATCTTGGTGATGTAGTAGAACGGGACCGCCACCAGCGGGGCAAACGTCTTGGCCTGCTTCACGCCAAGCGTCTTGGGAGTGATTTCGCCGAAGAGGAGAATGAGTATAGTGAGAATCACGGGCAAGAGCATCGCACCCGTAGAGGAAAGACGCTTCACCGCGAGCGCCGTCGCAAGCGAGGCTCCCACCGTGTTCGCCACCGTGCTCACGATGAGCACAGACGCGATATAGCGGTCGATGTTCTCCTTCACGTGCGTGAGGTACTTCGCCGTAAACTTCTTGTTCTTCTGCAAGAACTCGACCGTCGCGGGCGGAACGCTGTAGAACGACGCTTCCGTAACGGAGCAAAACGCCGAGAAGAAAAGGCAACAGAGAACGGTGAGGACAATCGCAATCATTCAGCACCTTCCAAAAGCAACGGATCGATTGCCCAGAACTGCACACGTTCCATGTCCAGCACAAAATCGATCAAGGCGTTCGCCGAGGCATCCCTGATAATATTGGAACCGCCCGTCTGGAGCGGCACCAGCTCAATTTCAGTCCCGTCACTGATTTCCGCACGATGGCGAAGTTCCTTCAAGGCGGCATCCATCCCGCCCAAGCCATGCACGAGCCCATACTTGTGCGCCTTCTCGCCCACGAACACGCGACCACCGCCATACGAGGAATCCACCTTCGCGCGCGGAATGCCCGTAGCTTTTGACACCACGCCCACGAACCGCCCGTAGAATTCATCCATATACTGCTGGAGGGCGGCCTTCTCCTCGTCGGTCCACGGGCGCGCAAACGTTTCCGCATCGGCATGCTCGTGCGTCTTGACCGTTTCCGCCTTGACACCCACCTTGCTCAACAGCCCGGAAGCATCGACCTTGCCCCCGTAAATGCCGATGCTCCCGACAATGGAATACGGTTCGGCAAAGATTGCGTCGGCGGCACAGGCGATATAATATGCACCCGAGGCGCCCATGTCGCCAATGCTTGCGACAACGGGGAATTCGCGCTTCCTGAGTTCCGTGATGGCACCCCAGATTTTATCCGACGCAATCACGCTGCCCCCCGGCGAGGAAATGCGCACGAGGAGACCCTCGGCACTGCTCGGAAGGCGGCGCAGTGCAGCGGCCACATCCTGCTCCATCTTCGAGTCGATGGTGCCGTCGATATTCAAGAGAGCGATGCGCGAACGCCTGCGCCAGCTCTCGTCAAACAGCTTGCGCGATGTCGGCGACCAGTCGCTGTAGCGCGCCTGCGGGGCGTCCACGTCGAAAAACTCCCTGAGCGCGTAAGCCGGCACCTGGTCTATGTAAAGGAGCGTATCCACGAGCCCCGTCCGCACGGCGGCCATCGCCGACACCACCGGGACACCCGCAAGCGAATCGAGCGAGCGCTTTACCCCGAGGGACTGGCGGGTGTTCCGCACAGCGACCATTCCCGAAACGGACTGCCAGAGGTCGTTGTAGAGCTCCAGCCGGTTCTCGCGCGCCTCGGCAGACATGGAATCGGCAATGTAGGGTTCCACCGCCGACTTGTACGCCCCGTGCTTGAGGAATTCCACCTTGACTCCCAGTTTTTCGAACAACCCCTTGTAGTAGAGCGTGCTGCCGCCAAGCCCCCGCCAGGTAAGGTGCGCCGAAGGTTCCGCCACGACGCGGTCCACGGAAGCCGAGGCAAGCAGCACAGACAAACGAATATCATCCACATAGGCAACGACCTTCTTGCCGCGCGCACGCAAATCCATCACCATCCGGTTTATTTCGCCCGAAATCCCCAGGTTCCCGCGATAGCCCGAAAAATCAAGAATCACGAGCCCCGCCGACGGGTCGCGCATGAGGTGTTCGAACAGGTTGCGCACCTTCGAAATGCCTATATCGCGCGCCCCCAAAAACGGGAGTTCCCGGCTCGACTCCACCACGTCCATGTCGAGGGGGACTCGCACGATTTTCGCAAAACCGGATGCATACGGATTGCGCGCCGAATGGTAGCCAACCACACCGCGTTTGGGCAGATAATCGTCAAAGAGAGTAAGCCCGACATCGAGATTGCCCCCAATAGAGGTTGCAACCGTAAGGCGCCATTCGTCGTCGCCGTACAGGGGCATCTGCAGGCCAAAGCGGAACCCGTAGAGCCCAAGTTCCAGCAAGAGCCTGTGGTTATCGAAATTTTCCCAGTCGTAACTTACCGCGAAATTCCTGCCTATCCGGAGAGTAGCCCCGAAACTGTGGATGCGGTCCTCTGACTCCGGTCCCAAGTAGAGCAGATTCTCGCAGGTGTAGCCCAGCGAGAAGAAACGCACCGGGCGGAACAGGAATCCCTGCGTCATGGTCCATTCCGTACCCGTGAAGTCGGCGCTACGCAGCGCCGTCACACGCGATCCCCAGAAGAACATCCGGTCAAACATCGGGAACGAATACGTAGCACTCCAACGCGTCTCGTCGAACCCCTCGCCATCGGTGCGGTAGTCAAACCCAACGCCCAGCCGCTCCGTATTCGCACCCGCACGCAGGGCGGACACGTTGTCGTCAAACTGGTAGTCGAGCAACGCACCCTTGGAATCGAAAGCGGAAAGCGAAGCCGGGTTCCCGAAAATCCCGTGACCGCCATCCTGCGAAACAAAGCCCGATTCGCCCGGAATATAGGCAAACGATGCGCAAAACGCCAAAAAGATTAACGCAATTAACTTATTCATCGTAAATATTTTAGCAATTTTTTCTATTTTAGGAAGGAATGTTAAGAACATTGAGGTTTATCTAATGGCATCGTCACCCAAAAAAGAAGAAACCGACCTTTTTGACCTTTTGAAAGACCTGGCCAAGAACTGGCATATCATGTTGCCCTGCATTATACTGTCGGGCGTTGTTGGCGTCCTTGTCGCCATGTGGATCAGGCCCATTTACCAAGTCGACGCGTTACTTCAAATAGAGTCAAAAAACAACAAGGGCATGGCCGGAGCAATGATGGGCGGGCTCGGAAGCCTATTTGCCAGTTCTAGCCCCGCTGAAACAGAAATAGAACTTATCAAGAGCCGACAAATCATTGGTGACGCAGTAGAAAAAATGCGATTGTCGTATGTCGCAAATCCAACACGTAAACTCCAGCGTCTATTGCACAAAGAAGGCCGAATGGAGTTGAACCAATTTGAAATCCCCTGGGACAATATTCCCGAAAAAGAGCGAGGCAAACCCTGGGTTGCCGTCGCCAAGGACAGCCTTACCTTTGATCTATACGACCACAACTACAAAAAAGTCATAGGCGACTGCCATGCAGGCGAAACATACAGAATACCCTATGCCGGAGATTCCGTCATTTTCAGCGTTTATAAAATGAGCATAAAAAACGGGCAAAGGTTTGAGCTTTCCAAGATGAACAAACTTGATGCCATCGAAGCATTCAAGAGCGCCTTTGACATCAAGGAAAAAGGCAAGAAAACAGGTATTCTTGAATTCAGCTATCAAGACATATACCCCGACAGAGCTACAGAAATTGTAAACGAAATCGCCAACGCCTATCTGCGCCAAAACGTCGAACGCAGCAACGCCGAAGCACAGAAAACGCTAGAATTCCTCGAAAAGCAATTACCTGAAGTCAAAGCGCAAATGGACAGCGCCATGCTACGGTTCAACACATACCGCAATCGCGTGGGTTCCGTAGACATCAATGCCGAAACAAGGCTAGTCCTGGAGAGAAGGAACAAACTGCAGCAAGACTTGTTGAACCTGCAGCAGAAGAAAAAAGACGCCATACGCCTGTTCCAACCAGAACATCCGACCATCAAGACATACGAGGAGCAGGAAAACGCACTCAAGCGCGAGCTGGCCCTAAATTCCAGCGAGTCAAAGAAATTGCCCGCAACTCAGCAAGAAGTCCTGAAATTGAACAACGAGGTGGACTTAACCAAAATCATGTACACCTCGATGCTAAACAACATCCAGCAATTGAAGCTCGTTTCTGCCGGTGAAGTAGGAACCGTCCGCATTATCGACTATGCCGAACAAGTCACCAAGGCGACGAAGCCCAAGAAAAAAATCATCCTTGGCGTAGCTCTGTTCCTAGGATTTCTGTTTGGAGCAGCGCTCGTAAGCATCAAGAGTAAAATCAGCAACGGTGTTCGCGACGCAAATTTCATCGAAAAAGAAACGGGTTTCAGCGTCTATGCAAAAATCCCCAAAGGGAACCCCAACGGAGCCAAGGGCACAAGACCTCTCGCCGTTGTCGAACCCGACGATGTTGCCGTGGAATCGTTGCGTGCGCTACGCAGCTCGCTTGAATTCAGCATGGATGAAGGATGCCGCCCCGTCATCGGTGTAAGCGGGCTTATTCCCGGAGTAGGCAAAAGCTTCATATCCGTCAACTTGGCTGCATTGTTTGCCGGGCTTGGCAAAAAGGTGCTTCTCATTGACGCAGACCTCCGCAAAGGACGCCTTCACAAGGAGTTCGGTATCAAGCGTGGCAACGGACTTTCACAGTTGCTAATGCACAATGCCGAATTAAAAGATGTTATTTTAAACACCGAAGTAAATAATCTATTTATTCTGCCCTGCGGAAGCGTTCCGAGCAACCCATCTGAATTGCTCGGGTCAAAACATTACGCCGAACTCATTGCCAAATTAGAACGCGAATACGACATGATCATAATCGACACGCCGCCAATTATGCTTGTCACAGACGCAACCCTCGCCTGCCGGTTTGCTTCGCAACTGGTTATGGTCATTGAGTACAACAAGCACAGCATTGACGCTATTAAGGACGGCATGGCGCAATTACTCAAAGGCAACGCCGAAGCGCACGCAAGCATTGTCATCAACAAGTACGAGCACAGCCATTCCGATGGATATGGTTACAAGTACGGGAAATATTAGCCTGCATCTTTAGGGTTACGCTCGCACAAAAGAAACCATTTTTGCCGACAGCACATGAACAAACGAGCTCAGCAATATGGTAAATGCCAATGTAGCGCACACAAATAGCCCGCTCGAGATTGACGGGAAATAGCTCGCTACAATGGACATTACCAATTCATGTGACAAATATATTTCATACGAAATCAATCCCAAATGATTGATTACCGCATTACCAAAAGTTCTTTTCTTCGCCAAGAACAGAACAAACGAAATAATTACAAAGCCAAGGACTATCTTTAAAAGATACTCCCCATAAAACCATATGTGCTTATTGAGCACATATGCAACCCCTAAAGCCAAAGACAGCAGCCCCAGTACAGCCGTTTTTGCAACCCACCTCTGGCGCATAAAATTCGCAACCCTTGGAAAAAACACAAATAGAAGAGTCCCCCACACTAAGCCCATTCGCTCATAGCACCACCCCATTTGCGAAGAATTCTCGGCATCTGGAGAAGACAAATACAGATACAGGCTCGACCCGGTAATTGCCAGCACCATCAACACATGGCACAACCTGAAACTCAACCGAAATTTTTGCCGGCACAACATTACAACGAAAAACAGCAAGCAATATTGAAGCAAAACCCATACATACCCAGGCAAGCTAATCAAGTAGTGAATAACAGAAAAATCACGACCTTGAATTGTCTTGAATACAATTCCAACCAAATGGATTAACAGGCAGGGAATCAGCAAGCTTGCAAGCCGGTTACGCCAAAAATGAGACAAATATTTTTCTTCATTCTTGTTCACCGAAAAAAGCATCCCGTACGCCGAAATCATAAAGAACACCGTCACCGCAACAAAACCAAAACACATGATAAGCCTTTGGCCGGGGTTATGATAAGCTTCCGGAACATGCACAAAAACAACAATAATCGCGCTCACGCCCTTAAGGACACCGGTAAAATTCTTATCAAACGAAAACGAGCCATCGTTTGATGAACTTTTCCACAGAACGGCAACCAATAACGCCACCATTGGCACTATCGTCAATAAAATGTCATAAGTCATCAGTTTGTCCATCCTTTACAAACAATAAAATTTGAGACAAAGTTTAATTAAAATCATACCGATAAACAAAGTTTAAATTAACACGGGTCCATTCAAAACTGCCATGAACAGGGGTTGAAATTTCAGGGTAGACAACCAAGCGCCCCACATCAAAAAGCGCTCCCCCAAAGAAACGACGTTCGACATTTCGATAATCAGGCATATTTTTCACCCCCACAAAAAATCCAACATCCTTAAATGGTTGCGAATACAATTTTAGGAGGTATCCATGTTTAACAAGATAATCACTATCATAGAAGGGCCTATAGCACACTTTCAATTGAAAAAACTTTTTGGGAGCCCATTGCAAAGCAAGTTCGCCACCATATTCATAATAGTCCAAATCATACTGCATTTCACCATATAGAGCATACCAGAGAGTCACAGATAGCGGCAAGGAGTATTCGGCATATAGCCACAATCTTCCATGTTGCTGTTCGGGGTCCTGATTCAAAAGAGACTGCTCATACACAACGCCATACGGTCCATGCTGTAAACCCGTAAAAAGAAAGCGCTGGTTACGCATTCCAACAAAGAACTCGCCATCTACAGGAAATGCCGAAACAACAGCCAGCAATAAACAAATAAAAGCTTTCTTCATAACCTTAATTTTTTCATAACCTCAGACGTCAAGATTTCCTGCCCCGCAATATTCGGATGCAAGCCATCCTTAAACAAGTCCATTCTCACATTAAAATCATCATCCAGGAAAAGCGGAAAAACGTTCAGATATTCATAGTTACCCTTCAACGAATCCAATCCTTTTTCTATTTCGCGATTCACATTCAAAATAGCCCTATTTGTACTCTGGTCCTGTTTGCGTTCGAAATTTCTCGGAAGAATCGACACTACTACCAACGGGTCTGCCTGAATCCTTTCTATCCGAGAAAAATAATCCTTTAAAAAATCATTCATGCTAGAATCTTCAAAAAAAACACCTAGATTGTTAGTACCCATCAAAATAACTGAGGGAATTCCCCGACACTCGTCAAGGTTCCAGTCGTCCAAATCTTGAATAGTCGCTCCATTCTCCGCATGCTTTAACGGCACCAAATGAGGGAAAAAAAACTCCAAATCCCACTGATACGTAATGGAATCACCTATAAAACAAGCACGGGAGCGATTTTCATCGATATCACACGCAACAAAAACACCTAATAACAGCAGGCAATATAATCTTTTCAGCATTTTTACAATTTTATAATTTAATAAAAAAACACAAACCGACATTCTTGGAAAAAAATTATCATTACTTATTTTTAAATTTTAACTATGGTATTTCGGATTGCTACAGCTTTACTTTGCCTTTTTCTCTGTTCCTGCGTATGGAACGACACCGAAAGCAATCCCTCCGTTTTGACACTAGATGATTCAGAATTCCCCTATGCAAGCATTCCACGGCTAGTCATAGAAACAGAAGATTTTGCCCAAATCCGCGACCGCAAGATGGAACTCCCCGCAAAATTACAAGTTTATGGAAAAGATTCCCCCGAAAGCGACGTTCTGGAGTTGACAATCCGGGGCCGCGGGAATTCAAGCTTTACAGGAATGCCCAAGCCTAGCTACAAGATTGAATTTGCCGACAAGCAGGCTTTGTTCGGCATGCCCAAAGACAGAGACTGGGTGCTCATTGCCAATTCCGCCGACAAGACGCTCCTCAAAAACTTTATTACACACAAACTCGCAGGTTGGCTCGGTGACGAATATACGCCCCGAAGCACCTTCGTTGAACTTTATCTTAACAGACAATACCAAGGAATCTATCAACTCACAGAATCAGTCAAGGTCGGCAAGCACCGCATAAACATAGCCAAAACAGATAGTTCCTTTTTGCTTGAAAGAGGCCCTACCGAACACGGCGGCGAAAACTTTGTCGTTACCGAGCAAGGCACTACTTTCTGTATCAAGTTTCCCAAAGCCCCAAATGACTCTGCATCGCAACTTATCAAAGACGTCTTGAGCAAATTTGAAAATTCCTTGTCGGATGGCGATTCCGAGAACCATATTTCGGACTATCTCGATTTTGAAGACTACCTTCGCTATTACTGGATCCAAGAACTCTCCAAGAATACGGACGGAGCCTTTAGACGCAGCATCTACATAACCTGGCAAAGCGGCGAACCCATCCGCCTCGGCCCTGTCTGGGATTTCGATGTCGCCTACGGGAACTGGGAAGTAGACTCGCTCCGGACCGTAACCGACTGGTACATACGCAATAGTGGCTGGAACGGGCTTATATTCAAGCATTCTAAATACTGGCAAAGCGCTACGGATTACTGGAAAGAGCACCACGCCTTCTTAGCGACTCTCCCTGATTCCATCGTCAAATACGGTAGAGAAATATCGCCCGCCACCAAAAACGAATTCAAGCGTTGGCCTGTCCTTGAAAACACCGAAAATTGGACCTACAAGGAAGCCTATAAAAGCTACGACGAGGCCATAGACTCGTTAAACAGTTGGATTAAGCAACGGATGGAATGGATTGACGCGCACCTGTAGCGCGTCCGACGCTTACACAATCTTGCGGTACTCTTCCAAGTAACGCAACGCCGTATTCCTGATGCTGTAATTTTCGATGACATGACGGCGGCCCAATTCGACAAGAGCGTCATCGCGACCGTTCTTGACGAAATCAGCAATTTTTGCAGCAAGATCTTCGGGATTTTCAAGTTCAAAGGTATAGCCCACCAGGCGGTTCTTGCCAGCCTCATTTACCGTCATTATTTCGACTGGGCCTTCGATATTGCTTGAAAGTACGGGCACCCTTGCTACCATAGCCTCGGCAACCGTAAGTCCAAATCCCTCGTAACGCGACGGCTGGATAAACAAATCGAAATTGCACAAGTTTTCATAAACCCATTCGCGGGGCTTGTTTCCATCGAACACAACGATGTCGTCAATGTCTAGCGATTTCGCCATTTCTTGCAACAAGTCCTTGCTAGAACCATCTCCAATCAAATGCATTTTAAAGTTCATTTCGCAGAGATTGTTCTTCTTAATATTTGCAAGGGCTTTCAATAAAATATCTTGGCCTTTCTGCTTGATATACAATCGAGAAACCTGAACAAAATGCAGTAGCCCGTCATTAAAAAGGCCATTCCGCGAATAATTGATGCTATCGCAAGGGATTCCGTTTTCAACAAGAACCGTTTCCTTCCCAGCCCGTTTCCATTCATCTTGTACGGCTTTCGAAATAGCATAGCAGACCTTGTAATACTTGAACTCGTTGAAGTCGTTCGTCGTATTGTGAATGGTACGGACCAACTTTTTTTCCCAAAAAATAAAACGAGCCATGTCGTCGTAATGGATATGGACTATTTCGGGGCGCAAACGAATCAAATAATAATTCAGCTTTAATAGAGGCAACGGATTTTTGCTGTGAACAAGCCTTCCGCAACGGTAAATGCGAACTCGCTTGTCAAGGCGGGCGACAATAGATTCTTCAATTTTATCATTAATCACAATTAACGATATTTCGTTACCATCAATTTGCTGGTTGACAATATCGACCAGCATGTTTTCAACACCGCCGTTTGAAAGTCCCCATAAAAGATGTACAATTTTCATTGTTCTACGCGACTACGAATTTTTCTGGCACTTAGACATTCCCCATTCAAACACCTTGTCGATATGGGGAGCAGGCACATCGTTTTCTTTGGCAAGATCGTGAATGGCCTTCAGACCAAAAGGAAAATCTTCCGTAAAATAACGACTCGTATAATCCGGCACCCAGCCGCCTTCGGGCAGTTGCTTCATCGGTGAAAGAATCGTCGATAAAGATTCAATTGTCTGAATCTTTCGAGTCATCGACTTCGCATCAGTCGATTCGTAATGGACAAGCAAGGTTTCGATTTTTTCGGTATTGACCTTCAGTTTTTTCAAGAGCGCAAAGAACTCTGCATCCATCTGGATTTCAAGTTCCGAAGCACTTTCTGTCCATTCCTTATAAAACAAGCTGCAACGATCAAACGGTTTACCGCCCCAATCCTTCCACATCGTATAAAGGCGACCAGTATGCAAAATAGGGTTACTGTTGCTCAGAGTCACTTCGTAAAATGTATCTACGAGAGTCGTCTTTTCCAAAAACAATTCTTCGAGCAGTTGCCTAAATTCTTCGCGGTTATCAATATTTTCGAGAGCCGCAAACAGTTCTGGGCGATAACCGAGGAGGTTCGCCTCCTTGCCGTATTCCACAACGCGCGACACATACGGCACACGCTGAAAACCGAACAATTTTGCCGTCGAAGGGAAATGCTTGTGGCAATACAGGAAGAATCCTGAATTAGAAACGACCGTTCCGACAATCTGGCGCTCGTTCAAATAAGGTTTAATCTGCAGAAGAGTTTGTTCCACCAAGAACGAAGGAACGCACAGGAACACGATATCGCTCTGCGGGATCACCTCGGCAGGATTATTCGAGACGGCATTTAGCATCCCGTTGAATTTTTTCCCATCGGGAGCATTGATAACAAAATTTTTCTGCCACTTTTCAGGGCGCTGTGTAAACATATTGACCGTCACATTTTCATGCGACGACAACACACCAGCACACGTGTGGCCTAATCCGCCACCACCACAAATGCATATCGACAGCTGTCCCATGGCAATATCTCTACTTCAGCTTTACGTTAAAATGTTCAAGCGCCTCTCCGAGCACCTTGAAGAAATCTTCGATATCCTTCACGTCAATTGCGCCGAGGGCACAGAGGCGGAAGGTATTCGTCGTCGAAATCTTGCCCGGATAAATCGTGAAGCCACGGTCGTAGCAGTAGTCATGTACCTTCTCGAAATCCCAGTTCGGGTCTTCGGGGTACTTGACGGAAACAACGAGGCCCGATTCAATGGCCGGGTCGATGACGGTATCGAAGCCCAACTCGGCAACGCCCTTGCGGATGGCCTCGTAAACGCGGCGGTGGCGGGCGAACTTCGCAGTTTCGCCTTCGGCAAAGTATTCCTTGAGCGCCTGGATGGTGGCGTAGATGGTCTGTACCGGCGGAGTGAAGTGCATTTCGCCGGTCTTCTCGAAGAAGGAATATTGCAGGTAAAGGTTGCAGTAGTAGGAACGGGTCGGATAGTCCTTGGACTTCTCGATGATGTCCTTGCGACCGATTACAAAGGAGAGACCGGACATAGCCATGAGCCCCTTCTGGGCAGAGGCCATGCAGAAGTCCACATTGTCCTTCACCACGTCAAGCGGAATCATGCCCAGCGTCGAAGTGGTATCGGTGATAAAAATCGCGCCGTGCTTATGCGCCAATGCACCGATTTCGCGGATGGGGTTCAGCACGCCTGTACCCGTTTCGTGGTGGCAGCAGTAAACCACGGCCACATCCGGGTTTTCCTGCAAAGTCTTCTCGACAGCGGCAAGGTCCGGGCGTTCGAACACGCTCGACTTGAGGTTGATATGCGGCAGGTGGTACATCTCGCAGACTTCGACAGCGCGGGAGTTGTAGGCACCGTTGTTCACCACGAGAATCTTCTTGCCCTCGGGAACCAGCGAGTTGATGCACACGTCGATATTGATGGTGCCCGATCCGCAGAAGAGAACGGAAGTGTACTGGTCGGCAGGGGCATGCACCACCTTGAGCAGGTCTTCGCGAAGGCCTTTCATGAGGCCGGCAAAAGCCTTTTCACGGGGGCAAATATCCGGAACCACCTGGGCGTACTTTACCGTATCGGTGGTGGTGGCGGGGCCGGGGTTCAGCAACACGTTTCTCTTTATCGGTTCCATAACTAGAGTCCTTTAAAACTTTTTCTTAAAGATACTGGAGGATGTTCTTTTCTGCGTAGGCGAGGTCGTCTACATCATCGATCTCGTACCACTTGAGGCCATCCACCTTGAGCACGAACACTTTCATCTTCTCTTGCGACATCGTCAAAAGTTCGTATTCATAACCCAGCTTCGGCTTTTCGTCGACCTTGTCGGCGTAATCTTCGCACATGGCCTTGTAGAACACGTTCGAAAGCTTGTGGATGCCCACCAGTTCGCCCTTTGCGTCAAGTTTCGTCTTGTCGGTAGAACACATGGTGAGGCGGCCACCTTCGCCGAATTCCACGTAGTACTGGTCCTGGAACTTGGTCACAGGCGTAATGAGCATGATGGTGGGTTCGGGGCATTCAAGGAGAGAGGTGATGGCCTTTTTCTCGAAAACGAGGTCCGATTCCAAAAGCAAGAAGTCATCGTCGCCGATGACGTCGCGGCAGTTGTACAGCGTGTACATGCTGTTGGTCTCGGCATAGCGCGGGCTGAACACGCATTCGATTTGCGGGTAAGTCGCCTTGAGGGCTTCGTATTTTTCCTTGTGGTAGCCCGTACCGATAACAATGCGTTCGATACCGCAAGCAAGCAGGGTCCTGATGCTGCGTTCGACCATGGAAAGGTCGCCGCATTCGATAAATCCCTTGGGAATGGTCTCGGTGTACTTGCCGAAGCGGGTTCCCATTCCCGCCGCCATGATGACAGCCGTCTTGACCATCTTACTTCCTCAAAAATTCCATCAAAGCGTTCTTGTTCTCGATAGGCGTCGTGGTCGGGCGGCCGAGATCCTTGCGGTTGCCCTTCTTCACCTTGACTTCCAGGAGTACCGGCCCCTGCATGCCCTTCAGCTTTTCGAGGGCGGCGGCAAGGGTTTCCTTGCTGTCGGCGGAGAGCGCGTCGCGGTAACCCACGGCCTTCGCAACGGCAGGCAGGTCAATCTTCAGGCCTACCGTAGGCTGGCCGCCCACGGAGTCGTGCGCGCCGTTGTTGAACACCACGTGCACGTAATTTGCAGGGGACTTGCTTGCGACAATCGCCATGGAACCCATGTGCATGATAGTCGCACCGTCGCCGTCGAAGCACCAGACCTTGCGATCGTCCTTTTCCATCGCGATGCCGAGCGCAATCTGCGAGGCGTGGCCCATGGAGCCCACCGTAAGGAAGTCGCGCTCGTGGCCTTCGCCCTTCTGGGCGCGGTATTCAAAAAGTTCGCGGCTGATCATGCCCGTAGTAGAAACGATGACATCCTTTTCGCCAAGCGCGGCGGCCACCGTCTGGATGGCCTCTTCGCGGCTCATCGTCAGGTCGTTCTTCTCAGCACTCTGGAGCTTGTAATCTTCGAAGGTGTCCTTCTCGATGACGAGCGCATAGACTTCGCCCGTTTCCTTCATCGTGTTCACGGCCTTCGCAATCTGCTTCGCGGCCTTGTCCTCCTCCTTGCAGAGCACGTCAAAGTTTACGCCCATCGTGTTGAGGATGCCGGTCGTCACCTTGCCCTGCTTCACGTGCTGCGGTTCGTCGTGAACGCCCGGGCGTCCGCGCCAGCCAATAAGGAGCAGTACCGGAATGTTGTAGACTTCCTTGTCGGTGAGCGATGCGAGCGGGTTGATGATGTTGCCTTCGCCGGAATTCTGCATATAGACAACGCCTATCTTTCCGGTAGCGAGGTGGTAGCCTGCGGCAAGACCCACGGCGGCACCTTCGTTAGCGGCAATGACGTTATGCCTTGCATCCTTGTTGTCGGCAATGTAGGCACAGATATTCTTAAGCAAAGAATCCGGCACCCCAGCAAAGAAGTCAATGCCGTAGGAACCGAGCGTATCGATAAAAAACTTCGGACTAATCATATTATGCTTTTTTCGTGCCAGGGATGAGGTTCAGAATCTGCTTGATAGGCATGCAGTAGTCGTTCGAGGCCTCGAGGCTACGGCTGTGCGTCAGGATGGACTCCGCGCACTTCACCATGGCCGGGTAGGCAGACCGCAGCATGTGGTTCGCATAGATGACGACATTGATGCCCCAGGTGGCCAGTTCCTCTTCGGTAAACTGGTTGTAGGTCGTAGGCACGGCAACAATCGGAGTGTGCGCATCCTTCTCGCGGAAGCGCGTGCAGAATTCCTTGATGTCCTCGCCACTCTTGTCCTTGGAGTGGATCATAATGCCGTCGGTGCCGGCGGCCACATAGGCATGGCAGCGTTCCAGGGCATCGTCCACGGGCTTGCCCGCAATAAGCGACTCGCAACGGGAAATCACCATGAAATCGTTCGTGACCTGGGCGTCCTTGCCCGCGCGGATCTTGGTGCAGAAGCCCTCGATGGTGTCCTGCGTCTGGATGGCATCGGTCCCGAACAGGGAGTTCTGCTTGAGGCCTACCTTGTCTTCGATGATGACCGCCGAGATGCCGAGGCGTTCCAGGGTGCGCACGGTAAAGCCGAAATGTTCCACCTTTCCACCGGTATCGCCGTCGAAGATGACCGGCTTGGTCGTAACTTCGAGCGTGTCGTTGAGGTCGTGCAGACGGGTCGTGAGGTCCACCGCCTCAATGTCCGGCTTGCCCTTGCTGGTGGAGTCTGTCAGCGAAGAAGACCACATGCCGTCGAATTCTCGGATACATCCATTGACCTCGACGCTAGTGTGTTCGGCGATAAGGCCCGTAAGGCCGTTGTGCGATTCCAGAATGCGGACGATGGGCTTGGCTGCAATCAGACGGCGAAGAGAAGATAGCCTTGCCTGCGGAGTGGTACCGAGCGACTCAATTTCTTTCTTGAGGCCCGTCGAAGTGATGCCCTGGGTATAGGGAATCTCGATAACCTTGCCGCCCTGCGCTTCCATGACCTTAAACACCTCGTCGCGGAGGTACTTTGCCGGTCCCTGCTGCCAGTCATCGCCGTGGATGATGTAGTCGGGCTTGTACTTCTTCAGGTTCTCGACATAGCTCCATTCATCCTGCGGAACCACCTTCGTAACGCCCTTGATATTCTCAATCACATTCTTGCGCTGCTCATAGTTCAGGTACGGGAGCCTCTTGTGCGTGGCAATAGCCTTGTCCGTGAAAAGCCCAATCATCACGTCACCATACTTTGCCCCCTCGTTGATAATGTTGATGAGGCCCGGGTGCATGATGTCACCGATCATTCCTAAATAAACTGTCTTAGCCATAAAAAACCTTTTTTTACAAAGATACCATTTTTGCAAACAGGGATGCAACGCCGTCAGCAAAAAACAGACCCTTTTCATTCGTTTTAGGAAAAAAGATTCCAAATAACAGGCATCAACATCAAGCAAGCTACTTCAATGGCTAATTATTGCTATTTTCTATTCAGGGAATTGCCATGACAAAAGTTATCACATACGGGACATACGACCTGCTGCACCAAGGGCACATCAACCTGCTCAAGCGGGCGAAGGCTTTGGGTGACTACCTGATTGTAGGCGTCACCAACGATAATTTTGACCGCGACAGGGGCAAACTCAACGTACGCAACAACGTGCTTGAAAGGGTCGAAGCCGTAAAAGCCACTGGCCTCGCCGACCAGATTATCATCGAGGATTACGTAGGCCAAAAGATTGACGATATCCAAAAATACGACGTGGACATTTTTGCCGTCGGAAGCGACTGGGAAGGCAAATTCGACTACCTAAACGAATACTGCAAGGTGGTGTACCTGCCCCGCACCGAAGGGATTTCGTCCACGATGCTCCGCGAGGAATCCCAGGACACCGTAAGGATAGGAATCCAGGGCTGTGGCCGCGTAGCAAGAAGGTTCCCATCCGAAGCTGGAATCGTAAGCGGAGCCACAGTCACGGCAGCTTTTGACATTGATGTTCAAAAAGCAGAACCGTTTGCAAAGGAATTCAAGGGAATCAAGGCCAGCAAGTCTCTTGACGAGTTCTACAGCGACATCGACGCCGTCTACGTGGCTACCCCGCACCTGGCGCACTACGAGAACATCAAGTCGGCCCTGCAAGTCGGAAAACACGTACTATGCGAAACCCCAATGCTCCTTGACGGTGGCCAGGCGAAAGAACTGTACGGGCTCGCTGAAGCACGCGAGCTCATCCTCATGGAAGCGAACAAGACGGCACACTGTCCCGCGTTCAACCACCTGATGGTCCTTATCAAGTCGGGGCTGATCGGCGATGTCGTGGACATCGACGTATCGCTTTCCCAACTGCTAGACAAGAAAGGCCGCGAATTTGACCCGAAACAGGCGGGCGGAGCCCTCTTTGAACAAGGCAGCTACCCATTGCTCCCCATCTTCAAGCTCCTCGGGATCCAATACGACGACCTGACCCTATACAGTCGTATGGAAAACGGGATAGACACCTATACAAGAGGCGTATTCCGCTACCCCCAGGCGACCTGCTCTTTCAAGGTGGGTCTTGGGGTAAAGACCGAAGGTAGCCTCGTCGTTTCGGGAACAAAGGGATATGCGTACGTCCCCGCCCCCTGGTGGAAAACCGACTATTTCGAACTGCGTTACGAGAACCAGAACGACAACAAGAAATTCTTCTACAAGTGGGACGGTTTCGGCCTGCGCTATGAAATCCAGGAATTCCTCAGCTGCATCCTGAACAAGAGGTTCTCCTCGGCCCGCCTGAGACGGCGCGAAAGCATCCAGATGGCGTACGTTATGGAACAATTCTCCAAGAAAATCGGGAGATTTGAAATATGATCAATTTTACCGTAGGTCCTGTCCAGTCCAGCGAAGCCGTGCTCGCCCTGGGTGCGGAGCAGGTCCCGTATTTCCGCACGGCGGAATTCTCCGAACTCATGTTCGAGAACGAACGCCTGGTAAAGAAGTTCGCGAAGGCTTCCGACGATTCTAGAGTCGCATTCATTACGGGTTCGGGTTCGGCCGGCATGGAAACGGCCATCATGAACACCCTGACTCCGGTCGACAAGGCAATCGTCGTAAACGGGGGTAGCTTCGGCCATCGTTTTGTAGAACTCTGCGAACTGCACGACATTCCCTTTGACGAAATCAAACTTGCCCCAGGCAAGGCACTCAAGGCGGAGCACCTCGCCGCCTACGAAGGCAAGAGCTACACGACGTTCATCGTAAACAAGCACGAGACCTCGACTGGCGTGCATTACGATATGCAGCTCATCAGCGATTTCTGCAAAAGGAACAACCTCTTCTTGATCGTCGATTGCATCAGCACGTTCCTCGCAGACCCCTTCAACATGGAATCCCTCGGTGCCGACGTGATGATTACGGGTTCACAAAAGGCGCTCGCCTGCCCTCCGGGAATTTCGGTCATAGCCTTATCACCCCGCGCCCTAAAGCGTATCGAGGACATCAAGTGCAAGTGCCAATACCTGGACCTTAAAATCGCCCTCAAGAATGCCGAACGCGGGCAGACCCCATGGACCCCCGCCGTGAGCATTCTGCGACAAATCAACGTCCGCCTCAAAGAAATAGACCAAAACGGAGGTGTCGAAGCAGAAATCGCCCGCACCGCCTCGCTTGCCAATTACTTCCGCGAAAACCTCAAAGGCCTCCCCTTCGAAATCGTATCCGAATCGCTGTCGAACGCCGTCACGCCACTCCACCCCACCACGGCATCCGCCTACGACCTTTTCCTCAAAATCAAGGACGAATACGGCATGTGGATTTGCCCCAACGGCGGCGATATGAAAGACTCCGTGTTCCGCGTGGGCCACATCGGAGCGCTCGCGACCGCCGATTACGACAAGCTGATTGACGCATTCAAGGACCTTAAAAGCAAGGGATTTATCTAATGAAGGAACTCTCGCTCAAAGAAATGCAGCAAGTCCTTTTGGAAATGCTTGCGTCAATTCACGATTTTTGCGTTTCAAACGATTTGCGTTACTCCCTTGCCTACGGAACCATGCTCGGCGCCGTCCGTCACAAGGGATTCATTCCCTGGGACGACGATGTCGACATCTTTATGCCGCGCCCCGACTATGACCGTTTTGTTGAAACATTCAAAGATACCGACGACCTTATGCTCATTGCTCCGGGCAAAGACAGCTACATGGCCATCGCCCGCATATGCGACACCAAGCGAACCTTTGGCACAACAGTTCTTCCGTGGTTCCGCCAAACAGTCAAAAAACAAATCGGACTGTGGATAGACATATTCCCCATTGACGGCATTGATGATGACCGCAACGTATTCCGCAATAAAATGCTTCGAATTGCCGAGTTGCGCAAAAAACAACTGAGTGCCCGACGCGCGCTCCCTCCAATCTCCCTGCACAACCCGCTAAAGCAAAACATCAAGCAACTACTGCGTAAAATCAGGTACTTCAACCTCGATATCGATAAAATCAACCAGCAAATCATCAATGAGTGCCTCGAAGTCCCCTACGAAAAATGTAACCATTGCAGCCAGTTGCCCTGTACAGAATCACTCGATAGGCAATACTACGAAAAAAGGTATTTCGAAGAATACATCGACGTTGATTTCGAAAACCACAAGTTCAAGGTTGTCAAGGATTGGGATGCCATGTTGAGCATCGTCTATGGGAAAAACTACATGACTCCCCCTCCCCCCAAAGACCGCGAGCAGCACAGCCTCGACTGCAATAAATTTTTCTGGAAAGAAGCATGACAAAGATTTCGATTTCAGAAATGAAGCAGATCCAGATCGATATCCTAAAAGATATCCATCAGTTCTGTGAAAAAAACAATCTACACTACACGCTCATTTTCGGTTCCCTCCTTGGCGCGATACGTCACAAGGGTTACATTCCCTGGGATGATGACATAGACATCGCCATGATGCGCCCCGACTATGAAAAGTTCGTCGCAAGCTATTCGGGTAAAGGCGGTATTTACCATGTTTACGATTACCGCAACAACCCCGATTACCACCACCCCTATGCCAAAGTGGCTGACACGCGGACGATTCTTGAAGAACACACGTCCATGAAGGATATCGGGATCAACATTGACGTGTTCCCGTTCGACTACCTCGCCGACACCAAAGAAGAAAGTTTCCACCTCATCCATGCGCTTGACAGTTTCAAAAAGAAATTTAGAATCAAGTTGGTCAAGCCAGGCATCAAGAACGCCTGGTGGAAACGTATCCTGATTCATGCCGCAAAGGTAGCCCTCTTCGCTTGGTCTATGAAAAAGATTACCGAAGAAGAATACCAGGTCGTAAACAAGCTAACCAACGCCGATGCCAAATTTATCGGGGTTGCCATAGACCCCGAAATCGACGCCGCCTACCGTTCCGTCTATCCGCGCTGTATGTTTGAAAAATTTATCAAGGTTCCCTTCGATGGCGAAGAGTTCATGGTCACAGCCGAATACGATAAGTGGCTTACACAAATGTACGGTGACTACATGACTCCGCCACGCGATTGCAACAAAACATCTCCACACACCTTAAGCAATATTTACTGGATCGACTAAAGAGTTTTTTATGAGTATCGCACACAAAATTTTCACACTCCTCGGAGGAAAAGAAGGATCGTTCCTTCAAAAGAAGTGGGCCAAGCATTGCCTCAAAAAAGACTACAAGGCTCGCCAAAAAATATTGCACCAGTACGGACTCGAAGCACTACAAGCCTTTAAAGATGCCTGCCAGGAATGCGGCACGGAATACTGGTTGGAATTCGGTTCCCTTCTCGGGGCCTTCAGAAATGGTTCTTTCATTCCGCACGATATCGATATCGACATGGGGATGATGAAAGACTCCTACTCGCAAGAGCTCGAAGACAAGCTCATTTCGAAGGGCTTTGTCAAGGATCATTCCTTTGACCTGCTCGATGTCAAAAGTGGCAAAAGGACAACCTCTGAATGTACATTCTACTACAAGGGGCTTGCCATTGACATATTCTTCGGAATCCGCCAAGGCGAGTCTTACAAGATATACGAGTACATTGTGGGCAAGGGTTGCGTCGTATCAGAAACCATTTCCTATTCGTTCGACAAGTTCGAAGGACTTTCGACAGTCAAGATTAACGGACTCGAACTAAGCGCACCGGCAAATCCACAAAAAGTGCTGGAATTCTATTACGGCAAAAACTTCATGAAGCCCGATCCGAATTGGAACAGCGCCGACTGGAAAAACGACAACATCGTTCACCACCCCGTATCAGAAATTACCGGCATTTTCGTTCGCACCCCAAAAAATGCAGAATAAAAGAAACACTCCTTTTTTGGCGACCATCTGGAGCCTCCTCGAAAGGCTTTCTTCCCAAGCTGTCAGCTTTTTCATCGGCATTGTTCTTGCAAGAATCCTTTCACCTAACGAATATGGAATTGTTGGTTTAACCACCATATTCATATCGCTTTCGAACACTTTTGTCGACGCCGGTTTTGCAAATGGCCTCATACGCAAAATTGACCGCACAGAAAAAGACTTATCGACAGCATTTTATTTTAACGTTGTTGTCGGTCTCGTCGCCTATGGAATTCTTTGGTTCTGTTCACCCCTCATCGCAGCCTTCTTTAACGAACCGCTACTTATTCCGCTCGTCAAGATTATCGGCCTAAGCGTTTTCTTGAATTCCCTATGCGTGGTGCAAAACGCCCTGCTAACGGCAAACCTCAACATCCGCCTTCAAACTATCATCAACCTCTGCGGGCAACTCCCTGCAGGCCTTTTGGCCATCGTTCTCGCCTACAATGGTTGGGGAGTTTACGCACTGGCAACTCAAACCGTAGCGGCAGCCTTTATCCGTACTGTTTTGCTGTGGATTTTCGCCAAATGGCGACCCCACGAGAAATTCAGCAAGGAGTCGTTCCGTTACCTTTTCAGTTTCGGTTCAAAGTTGCTCGGTGCAAACCTTATCGGAACCATCTTCAACGAAATCTACTCAGTCCTTATAGGAAAATTCTTCACCAAGGCCGAATTGGGCTTTTTCACCAAGGCAAACGGACTAAAGAACAACTTCTATTCTATCGGTTCGGGCATCGTCCAAAAAGTGGCCCTGCCGGTACTATCCAAATACCAAAACGACATTCCGAGCCTCCGTGACCACTTTAGAGAAGTCATGCGCCTACTCATTATGATCATCGCTCCGCTTTCAGCATATCTCTGCTTTTCGGGCCGCGACATCATCATCTTTTTATGGACCGACAAGTGGGAGCCCGCCGTCCTGTTTTTTCAAATCCTTGTCGCAGGAGTTATGTGGGAACCCATCAGCCAACTAAGCCTGAGCCTCATGCAAGTCGTAAACCGTACGGGTCTCATCCTTAAACTGGAATTTCCCAAGAAGGCATCCTATGCCGTCATCATTGCCATTAGCATCAAATATGGCGTTTTGGGTCTAGCCGTGTCCAGTTTCTTCATCAATTTGGTAGGCAGCCTAATCAATCTGCACCCCACTAAAAAAATCCTAGGATACAGTTACTTGTTGCAACTTCTCGACGTTATTAAATATATGGTAATTGCATTCCCGCTCGCCTGGGTTATGAGGCTCCCTATTCAGACGGACTACCACCTACTCAATATCGGACTAGCATTTGTTACCTTTATACCAGTTTACGCCTTGGTGCTGTTGCTTATCCGAGATTCCGTCGCTCTCAAGTATTTTTCAAAAATAAAGAGCAAGTTCAAACACTAGGTTTATTTTTCCACAGAATTGTTCTCGCTACCGATTTCACCATCTGCGTTTTCTGCCTCGCCTTCTTCTAGTTTCTTTTCTATTTCCCATTCATAATTCTTTATAAGAATCATGGTCATTATAAAGAAGAAATTAAGCTCCAACTCCAAGAAAGTAGACATCGTGTAGCCAATGATAATGGCTATCGGCAAATACTTTCCCTCGGGCTTATACTTTGTCAGCGAACGATATATCGCATAAATGCAGGCTATATAACCTATAGCCCCTAACAAGCCATAATCAACAAGAATTTGCATCCAGATACTTTCGGCACCAAAAAGATCCTTATCAACAGCCTTCACAAAACTCCATACGAAAGCAAAACCGTTTCCCCAAATGGGCGAATTAAAGAAAAACGGCAAAATAACAGCGAACTGCATCAACCTCATATCAAAGCTACTGCCCGTCACTGCCGTATCGGAATGGATGAACGAATCAACCAAGCTCCAAATCCAACCGCCACCGGCAAAGACTATCCCACCAACAATGCCGATTTTCAAAAGAGCAAAACTTCCGTTTTTCAAGGTAGCATTCAATACAGGGAAGAGTATAATCAAAGCCGGGATAAAAACAGACCTTGCTCCCGTCAGCCAAGGCAAAATAAAGCACATCATCATCAAGACGAACAGGAAGAAATTCTTCTGTTGCATCATCTTGCCCTTTTCGTAAAGGACATATGCAAAGGTCGCCATGGCAAGACCCATTGACATTGGCGTACAGAAAATACTTTGAAGCCGTTTTACCCCAAAACGGACCTCATCATAATTCAACACATTCTCGTTTACCAACCGTTTTGTAATGAGGCTGTCCAAAATGATATTGTCGTCTAAGGCAAGTTCTATCAAGGCATAAATCGCACTAAACGAGAAGAATACGGCATAAGCACCCAATAGCCACCGCACATCCTTTTTTTCGTCAAGCACGCACCAAACCACGAACGGGAACACATGAACCGTGTTAAAAGAAAAGATTGTACTCGGCCAATGCGCCTCGGCAAGTACATTAGTAACGCAATAAGAAATAAATACAAGCAGGCTCGCCGCTAAAAACGGATACGTCTTGAGTTTCGAGATAAAATTCGTCTTGAAGGGAAGGAGTGCCGAAAGGCCAAGACAGCAGACATCAAAAAACGAAAAAATTTGGCCATCCACAAAAGGGAAGTGGCTTAAAAACAACCCAATAGGAGCCAGAAACAACACCGCAAGGCGGTAATTGATCAAGGCAAAAGCAAAATAAGCGGCAACAGCAGTTTGCATAAACTAGGATTTTTTCAAATTTAACTTCCAATAAAACCACTGGAGAATACGACGCATTCCAAAAACAACACAATGCGGCACATTTGACCCCAAAAGCCACATAAAACCCTTGTCCAGTTTTCGGGTCGAAAGAGTTTTCAGGAACGGCTTTCCGCGACGGATATTATCGACAAGCGGCTGTATAAGTGGTTGTAATTCTTCGGACTGCTTCGCACATATCTTTTCAAGAAAATTGAATGAACTTACCGCCATACTTGCAACAGCCTCATTTTCGAGCCCGAACGCTTTTGCCATCTCCACATTCTTTTGCAGTTCTTCAATATATTTATACTGTGCAGGATTCACTTTTGAATGAACAATGCTTCCTTGACGTTGACGATAATGGTAAAGCGACTTGGAGCAAAACGCCACCTTCGGGGTTTGAGCAAAAAGATCCCTTGCCACCGGAATATCTTCGTAACTTTGCTTGGGATATTGCAAATAGGGCGCCATATCCCTGCGATACAACTTGTTGCACGCCCAAGCGGTCAACTTGCCCCTAAAGAACTGGCGAAGCACTTCAACCCGATTCTGGCATCTGTTTTCCGTCGCAAAAACCGTCTGTTCCGTCGGCCAGCCACATTCCCATTCAATAAAAACATTGCAAACTGATACTGGGGCATCATATTCCTGGCACACATTCAGTAATTCTTGGAACATGTCTGATTCGCACCAGTCATCACTATCAATAAACCCGATATAATCCCCTTTCGACACCGCAAGTCCCGCATTGCGGGCATCGCCCAGCCCTCCATTCACTTTATGCACAACCTTTATCCGCGAATCCTTCGCGGCCCAGTCGTCGCACAATCCGGGGCATTTGTCTGGCGAGCCGTCGTCCACCAGGATTATTTCCAGATTCCTGTAAGTCTGCCCAGCAATGCTTTCTACGCACTGGTCCAGGTACTCCTCGACCTTATAAACAGGCACGATAACCGAAATCAAAGGCTGAGCTTGCGACATCCTCGCTACCTATAAACAGACATCATCTGTTCCAAATAGTGATTCTTGGAAAAAAGCGCACGTATCGGTTCCACGTCGAAGGAATAATCCTTATCAAGCATCAGACGAATCTTGGTCTCGAGGTCAGCAGCATTGCACGACTCAAAAAGTTCACCGGTTTTCCCCGGTTCAATAAGTTCGGGAATCCCGCCAATGTTCGCTCCCAGTACAGGTGTTCCTAGGCAAAGCGGTTCAATCACCGAAAACGGGTTGTTTTCGTACCATTCGCTTGGCACCACGCTGAACTTGCACTTGAGCAAAAAAGACTTGCAGGTATCCCAATCGCAATGCCCCATAAAATGAATTTGTGAAGTGTCGGCATAGCGGGCCTTGAGTTCCGCTTCCAAGGGACCAGTCCCAAGCACATACAACGGAACATCTATTTTGGACGCCACCTGCAACAGAGTCTCGGCACCTTTTTCGGCAGAAAGGCGGCCCACAAAACAGTAACTGCGTTCCCGCTCTATAGAAGCATGTGCAAACTTGGACTCATCGACAAAGTTATGGAGAGCCAGCAATTTCCCAGAATCGAATCCATCCTGTTCCATCTTGGTCTTCATGAAAAAACTCGGACAGACAAACGCGTCCACGCACTTTTCCAGACGTTCGCGATTCCAGGCCAAGGCTTCCTTCTCGGCAATCTTGCTGGCAAGCCCGCTATTCTTGAGACACTTCTTTGCGGTACAGTTCCGCTTGTCTCCCGCAATGCAATCCTCGCAGACTTTGCCATTACTTAGGCACGTATAGGCAGGGCAAACCAGTTTGTAATCGTGCAGAGTCCACACCACCTTAACACCTCGTGCGTGTGCAATCTCCGCAATCACGGGGGAAAGCTGCGTATGGATGTTGTTCAAGTGTAGCACGTCAGGCTTGAAGCTGTCAAGCAAGGCCGTAAACTTATTTACCGTCTCGCCGTCACCAAAAGGACGTCTAAAAGCCTTAAAAAACGCTGTCGGTTTCTTTGGGGTAAACGCGACCTCACTCGGCCAATAGGCGCTCCACTTGCTTTCCAAATTTTCAGGATAGTCCATAGCGAAAAAGGCGACCTCGTGTCCCGCCTCTTTCAAGAGTTTTTCCAGTTCTATCGAATAAACGCAATCGCCACCGCGACGGTAATAAAACTTATTCGCAAGCAAGACACGCATCGCGCACCTACTACCCTTCAATTCTCAAGTCGCCCTGACGCGGATCCTGGCCCACATCAAACGTCGGGAAGCAGGAGCAGTCGATTTCCTTGCCGAACAAGCTCTTGAGCTTTGCCTTGAGCACCCACGGTGCTACTTGTGCGATATACTTTTTCATCACAGGAGCCGCAGTGCCAACCATCCAGCAGTTCTTGGGGCAGGAGCGCACCTTTTCACGGACCCTCTGAGCCTGCTCGCTGAACCAGATTTCTTCGAAATTCTTGGCGTTGTGGATGTTGCCCATGCTCTCTTGCCAATAACGCGGTTCAAGCCCGTTGCAGGGGTAAACTTCGCCCCACGGGTCCGTAAAGAAGTTCACCGAGCCCGCCTCGCACGGCAGCATGCGCTTGCCGCCCTGGATGTACTTGATGAGCCCCAGGTTGAAGAACGCACGGAACCAGGACTTCGGGTTGTTCTCTTTCAGCAACCGGTTCACCAGCTTGCCAATGTTCTCGCAGAGTTCTTCCTTGTTGCTAATCTGGTTGTCTTCCTTGTGGAAGTAGTAGCTGTTGTGGAAGGCGGCCGTCGCGAACTCGAAGTTCATCGAGAGCGCAAGCTCGTAAAGCGGAATCAGGTCATTGCTGTTCCAGTTGCTGAGCGTCTGGCCAAAGCCAATGTCCTTCACGCCCATCTCATGCAGCGTCTTGAGGGTCTTCATGCCGCGTTCAAAACCGTCATCACGGCCGCGCAAGAAGTTGTTGGTTCCCTCAAGGCCTTCGATGGACACGCGGATGCCAATGTTCGGGAAACGTTCGGCCAACTTAATAACGCGGTCCACCCACCAGCCGCTCGTACTGATAACAATACGCGGAGCCTTCGTGAAAAGAACTTCCACGATATCTTCCAAATCCTGGCGGATAAACGGTTCGCCACCAGTTACGTTTGCAAACTTGAGCTGCGGAAGAATCTCCAAATCTTTCGCCTGTATTTCTTCGCTTTTCTTGGTCGGGTTCTTCCAGATGTTACACATCTTGCAACGCATCTGGCAACGATATGTCGTTATCACGGACACGTCGGTCGGCATCTGAACTTTACTGGAACCGCAATTACAATTCGCGCAACTCATAACAAATTCCTCAAAAACTTATTTCGTGATCAAGCTCTTGTACAACGCCATCGTTTGGTCTGCAATAGTATCCCAGTTGTAATGTTCCTTGACAATCTGCTTGAAATCACACAACATCGGGTTTTCCATGAAATGGCGCATCTTCTTAGCCAATTCATCGACATCCCCCAGTTCGTAGAAACATTCCTCGGGCAAGGGAACTTCCATATTGGCCGGAATATCGCTTGCCACCACGTTCCTGTTGTAGCCGAGAGCTTCAAGCAGTACAATCGGGAGTCCTTCATGATAACTCGGTATCACAAACAGGGACGCATTCTCGAAAAGCACCTGAAGTTCCTCACCATGAATAAAACCCGGAAGGATGGCTCCCACCTCGGCGGCATCAGCCTTCATCTTGTTCACGTACTCGGACTCAAAATCTTCGGCACCGGCAATCACAAGCGAAACGTCGGCAAGTTCCATCTTCTTGTACGCAGCGATCAGGTCATGGAAACCCTTCTCTTCGACAAATCGCCCCAAGGCAAAGATATAGCGCTTGCCCAAAAGCCCGTACTTGCCGAGCCATTGTTGCCGCTTGTCTTCAGACAGGGAGGAAGGCAACGTCACCCCGTTATTGATACGGGCAGTCTTGTTGCACTTGTACCGTTTCTGGAGCCACCTTTCCAGGAGGTCCGAAATAACAATAACCCGGTTCGAGAATTTAGTCCCCACATATTCGCTCAGGCGGAGAATCGTCTTCGCGAGCAGGCCCCATTTGGCACGGTTGTAATCCTGTCCATGATGGGTATAAACGACCTTGAGACCGGCAAGCCTGAAGAAAGGCGCCACAAACGACGGGCCAATGGCGTGCAAATGCACAATATCGGGTTTCCACGCCAGCACCTTCAGGAAGCACCTGAACGTGTGGACAATCGTTTCTATTCCCGAAATCTTGGGCGCATAAACAGGAACCACCTGAACGCCCTTATAAACATAGGGATCCTTCTGAGGCGTATAAGCTTTGCGTGCAAAAACAACTACTTCCGCCCCACGTTCCACAATGCGCGGATACAACTGCTGGCAATGGGTTTCAATACCACCCATAATATCAGGAATACCGCGTGTACCTACAACAGCAATTTTCAAAACAGCTTACTCCGCTTTCCCTTTACCGATGCTAGACACTTCGAAGCCGATCTTACGGAGGGCGTCGGCATCCAGGATGTTGCGTCCATCGAACACGAAGGCAGGCTTGGCCATGCCCTTGTAGATACGGTTCCAGTCAAGTTCAGCAAAACATTTCCATTCCGTGCAGACCACCACGGCATGTGCGCCCTCGGCAGCCTTGTATGGATCTTCTTCGAAAGTCACCTGGTCAATCACGTCCTTCAGGTCGCGCTTGGCATCGGGGATGGCCTTCGGATCGGTCACGACCGGCTGTGCATGTTCGGCCAGCAGGTCACGGACCACGAGGTTCGCGGGGCTTTCGCGGGTGTCGCCAGTATTTGCCTTGAAGGCAAATCCGAACACGGCAATCTTTTTGCCCGCAATCGTGTTGAACATGGTCTCAAGCATGCGGTCCACAACACGGTGGGTCTGCCACTCGTTAATCTTCACGACGCTTTCCCAGTAGGCGGCGACTTCGGGGAGTCCGTAGTAACCGCACAGGTACACGAGGTTCAAAATGTCTTTCTTGAAGCAAGAGCCACCAAAGCCGATAGAGGCCTTGAGGAACTTCGGGCCAATACGGCGGTCCTTACCCATCACGTAGGCGACTTCGTCCACGTCGGCGCCGGTCTTTTCGCAAAGGGCGCTGATGGAGTTGATGGAGCTGATACGCTGCGCCAGGAAGGCGTTTGCGGTAAGCTTCGTAAGTTCGGAACTCCAGAGGTTCGTCGTGAGGATGCGGTCGCGCGGCACCCAGTGGGCATAGACATCCACCAGCTTCCGGCAGGCGGCGAGGCCCGATTCCGTCTGGTGGCTGCCGATAAGCACGCGGTCCGGTTCAAACAGGTCGTTGATGGCAGTGCCTTCGGCAAGGAATTCCGGGTTCGAGAGCACCTCGAAATGCAGGCCCTTGTCGTTAGAATTCAGGATGCGTTCCATCGCAGCGGCGGTACGAACGGGAAGCGTCGACTTTTCGACAATAATCTTGCCCTCGTCGGCAATTTCCAGAATATTGCGGGCCGTCTTTTCCCAATACTGCAGGTCGGATGCCTTCCCGGCACCGTGACCGAAGGTCTTGGTCGGGGTGTTCACCGAAACGAAAATAATATCCGCTTCCTTGATAGCAGCAGGAATGTCCGTACTGAAGAACAGGTTGCGGCCGCGGGCACGTTTCACCACGTCGTCGAGGCCGGGTTCAAAAATCGGGAGATTGTCGCTATTCCAGGCATCAATACGGGCCTGGTTGATATCGACTACGGTAACCTTCACGTCGGGGCACTTGTCGGCGATAACGGTCATAGTGGGGCCGCCGACATAGCCCGCGCCAATGCAAAGAATCTTGGTATTGTAGTTCATGATTTTACAAATTTAGCAATTCACAAACAGCGGGGAAAAATCCATTTCAAAACATGTATACAAAGGCCAAAAAAATGAAACTAGAAATACTGCACCAACGTGCAGTAAATGTTATCTATATCACATCTTTTAAACAGGGGGTCTCTGACGAGTGAAATTTACTTGAAATTCGCCGTCAGCGCTTCCGTTTCTCCGGGCAAAATCGTACGCGTAGGCTCCTTCACGCCATCGCTCCAGCCGGTAAACACACCGCCCGCCAAGGGCTCCGCAGAGACCGTCACCGGGAAGTTCTCGAAGAAGTGCACCCTCAGGGTCGGCACATCCAATTTGAGTCCGTGAACCGCCACCGTTCCGGACCCGGTCGAAGACAAGGTCACATCGGCAACCTTGCCAAGCCCGAAATATTCCTGCATTTCGGCAAGCACAACACCCGGGCGCTCCTTCGCGAAGTCCTTGATGATTTCCAGATGTTCGGCCATGCGGGTCTTGCTCTGGCCCCAACGTTTTTGGTCACGCGGGACTTCCGACTCGATTTCGGCCATCATCTTCTCTATGCGGGCAAGCACGCGCGAGCTCTCGAAATTCATCTGCAAAAGCGTCGCCATGCGGTTCACGAACGCAGTCTTGAAGCCCTCGTTTTCGAGCATGCGACGCAACAGCAAGGTATGCTCGGGACCATTCGGCCAGCCTTCCCCATCCTCGGCGGCGGCAAACTCGAATATGTTGTTCGTAAACTCGCTGTAATCGTTTCCCATGCCGAAATCCAAATCGTACAGGAACCACTTCCACTTGGTTTTCGGGTTAGTCCCGCGCCACTTCTTCATGTTGTTCGCTGGCCAGTCGCGGTTGTTCGCGTAAAGTTCCGTCTGCACGTAATTCATGTAATTATCCACGTCAATTTGCGAGGCCATGTAAGCATAGCTTTCCTCGTCATCGAGGTGGTGCAATTCCAGCCAATCCATCAGCTTGACGTAATCCACGGAGGAACCCGCCGTAACAGAATTGTCCGCCTTAATCAAGTCGACCGCATTGGGGTCTATCCCGTAATGCGTCTCGAAGTAGTATTCGGTAGAACGCTCACGGATGCTGTGGATGCCGAAATACTCGCCGTTGTAGTACACGACGGCAAATCGCCCGCGCTGGTAATCGACCCCGAGCCCTTCGCTCACGGAACTTGCGAGCCTGTCGCGGATATAGTCATTGGGGAAGTTGCTGCCGTTGTTCCTCAAGATGAAAACCTTGAACTTGGTAAGTTCCGGGAACTCGGGGAACAGCGCGTACTTGAGGCGGCTATCGCCATACTTTTCGCGGAAGGTGATCGCCACGGATTTCTTCTTGTTCTGGCGGCTGTAATTGCCGAAAATCTTGAGGCCCGCATTCTTCGAGAAGGCCGGAGCGTTCGTGCCCGGTTCCAGGAAATCTACCGTCACGGGGACCTCCTTGTCGAGCCAGTAGTTCGCACCGTAATGCGGTTCCTTCTCTTGCGCAAAGTTGCCCTCCATGTATATGCCCGTATCCGGGTCGAAAAGCGAATTCGGTTCCACCGTCAGGAATATCGCCGGCACAGCAGGGGCATCTTCAAATACATAAGTGCGTTCGATTTCGTCGCCGGGAAGCGCGCCCGCCACAAACGAAACGCAGCGGAGCACTGTCGTTTCGTTTATCTGTAACGATGTCGCCACAGGGCTACTCGCGGTAGGCGGCACGCCGCCCTTTTCGCAACGGGCCTGGGCGCTTTCGGGCAATGTAACGGCAAAAGGCTTGGAGTAGAATCCCGAGGGAGGGAATTCCGCAAGCGTATCGAGCGCGGGCGAACGCGACTGCACCACATTGACGGTAACAAGCCCGTTCGGGCTCGGCTCTGCAAAACCGAATCCCGTAGAACCATCGGACAACGTTCCGAAATTCCAACTCTTTCCGAGCGGCATGTCGGGATATGCGACAGAATCCACGATGGCCGTATCCGCATTCACCAGGTACAGGCTGCCACCCGACTTTTTCAGTTTGAAGGCGGCATGCGGCTCGTGCCCGCGATTACGCGCAATGTAGTCGAATACCTTTAAATACACTTCCTGCGACTCGTTCGCTTCCGGGCTTATGCGGGTACCGTAAATGTTCTCGAGATCGGGGAAAGTCGTTCCCGTCGGGAGCGGCACGCTATAGACGGTAGAGGAATCTCCCGTGCCCGTAAGTACAATCTCGTAGCCCTTCCAGTCTTCCACATCGGGCTGCGTCAGCCGGAAAGAGACCTTCCTGTCCTGCGTGATGTACGCCTGTATCAGGAATTCGTTCATCTTGGAAATATCGAGGACATCGTCCGGATCGGAACTCCCTGTGCCCACGAACACAGCGATGGAGGACCACCCCAGTTCCTCGTTCTCGCCAAGCTTCATGACGGCGCCGACACGCGCCTCGCCATCTTCCCAAAAGCAGTTCTTCTTCTGGCCTTCAAGCGGGTTTGCATAGCTGTAACCCGGCGGGTCGCTCTGCGCATCGGTCCAGGTCCAGCAACCATGCCCGATCATGCCTATGGAATCGTGCGGCGCCACATAATCGGGATAGTCCTTGCCCGACATAAATACAAGCATAAAGGACATCGGAGGAATTTTCGCATCCCCGAACTTCCACTTGAACGGATCCGCAATGTTATCGGTCAGCGCAATTCCAGACAAATTAACCGTATCGGCAGATGTATTAAAAAGTTCCACCCAGCCGGCATCGTCGCCCTCATGGTCCTTGTAGGTGATATTGACCGGATCGACCTCGGTAAACATTACCGGGCCTCCCACGAACGGGAGCGAAGCTCCGTTGCCTGCAAATCCGGGATCGCCACCCGGCGTCACCACGCTGTCCGAACCGCCGTCATCGGAACACGACGAGACAAACGCAGACAGCGCCAACAGCAGCGAAGTGCAAAAAAAGGATATACGCCTACACACCATATACCTGAATATATATTCTAAAACCGAAAACGCAACCGTGCTGTGGTGCAGAACACGGCTTCTTGCAGGGAATTACGATCTGCGGGGCCTGCGCACCACGAAAAGGGCGGCACCCGTCAGCACTAGCGTGACGGAAATAATCTTCCCGAGTGGGAAGGCTTCCGAAAACACGAGCGCACCGGCAAGCGTAGGCACTGCGGCACCCACGGCGGCACTGAACGGGATTATGAAGAGCGCCCTGCCGCGCGAGAAGGAAATCTGCGAATACAGGAACGCTATCCCGTAAGTAGCGATGTAGCCGAGCGTCCTGAAATCCAGCAGGACATTCGCCATGGAAGAAATTTCGATGTGGTCCAAGTCAAAATCCATCGCGAGACTCTTGTAGAACGCAGCCGAAAGGCCGAACCCAACGCCCATTATGAGGGAATCCACCATCTCGCGGTTTTTTACGAACAAGTGAGCAAAAAACGTCGCCGCACACAGGCCGCCCGCGTAAGTCCACAGCATTCCGACATTCTGCACGGCCGTAGATTCTCCCAAGCTTTCAACCGAGTAAAGGAGGCCGGCGACAACAAAGCAGATTGCCACCACGATACGCTTGGTAAGCGCCTCCTTCAAGATGCAAAAACCCATAAGCGCCGTGAGCACCGGGTTCAAGACCATCATCGGCTGCACCTGCGAGAGGTCGTAACGCGCCATCGCGATGTAGTAGCCCACAGTCGCAAGGCCCGAACAGCAGATGCCAAGCCACCAGAACTTGTTCGTAATGACGCCCTTGAAAAAAGCCCACGGTCTGGAAGTCCCGCCGGTACGCTTGCCCACCGTAGACACCCCGGACTTTTCCAAGATGTTCCCGCACGCGAACAGGAACGCCGGACCGATTGTGAGCAACAAGAAAAGCATCGCGCTAGATTCCAAATTCCGAGTTGTCGTAAATTTCCTGGTAAATCCAGTAGTTACCCATGACGCGCTTCACGTAGTCGCGGGTTTCCCAGTAGCTGATTTCCTCGGCACGGATGTCCCAAGGTTTGCCCTCTCCGGCAGCCTGCCAGCGCTTGGTGGGCTTGGGGCCCGCATTGTAGTTCCCGAGCACGTACATGTAGTCGTCCTTGTATTGCGCCTTCAGGTCTACCAGGTAGCGGATTCCCAAGCGGATATTCATGTACGGGTTGTACAGCTGCGACGGGTCGAAGGCATCCAGCGCTTCCTGCTTGGCAAGCATCTTGCCGGTCGCAGGCATAAGCTGCAAAAGCCCGCACGCCCCCACAGGCGAGGTAATCTGGTAGTCGAATATGGATTCCTGGCGCATCACGCTATAAACGAAAAACGGGTCGATGCGCGTTCCGGAATGGAACTTCACCTGGTCCTTGTAGGGCAGCGGGAACAGGTAATGCAGAATCGCTATCGGGGCATCGGAGAGTACGCGACGGTCGATATTCGCCTGGAACTGGCGCGCAAGCCTATAGCCGGCGGCAGTCTCCCCCATCTCGTAGAAGAGGTTCCCGTATTCGTACAAAAAGTCCAGGCGCTTCGCATTCTTCTTGCGGGCGACATCGTACAGGGCGAACGCCTCGTCGCTGAACCCGTACAGGAACAGCTTCTTGATGCGGTCGTAACGCTCCTGCGTGTACGTGGGGTCCTTCGCGCCCTTCTGGAGGTTCTTCACCCACGCAAGCGTCGCCTCGGCAGTCATGGGCACGCCGCGCGCATACGGCACCTCGAACTTCTCGAGCAGTTCGTATTCCACAAGTTTCGTGCGGGCGCGGTGCGCGTAGTATCCCAGCGGGAAATCGCGGATGCAGTCCAGGAAAGCCTCGCGCGAGAGCGAATCCTTGCCCATCTTCATGTAGGTTTCCGCGAGGAAATACCTCGATGCGCTTCCGCTCCACAGGAACGGATCCTTCGCAGCCTCCACAAACGCCTTCTCGGCATCGGGCCAACGTTCCTGCTTGTAGTAGATGAACCCTATGCGGAATTTTGCCCACTGGTGCTTCTGGTTGTTTCCGAACCGGTTGTCCGCAAGCTTCTCGAAGGTCACCACCGCACTGTCGTAGCTTTCCTTCTGCTCGAACTCGAAACCCTTCACCCACAGGCTATTCGCGTTTTCCTTGCTGAACTTGCTCGCGCTCTGCAGCATGGAATCGAGCCTGCGGATTTCCTTCGTGTTCTTGGGGGCAAAACTCCGGAGCAGGCGCAGCGCCGCCTGAATCCACACAGGGCGGGCCTCCACGGAATCCACCAGGAACTTGTACTGCGCGATAGCCTCGTCATTTCGGCCCACAGCCTTGAGCGCATTCCCGCGCTTTTCCCACAGGGTTATGCGCGTATTCATGTCGAGCGTGCTCGCCTCGCCTCGCGCCACCATTTCCTCGTCGAGGATACGGATAGAATCAAGCAACCCGATGCACGCAGCCGCCTCGTCCTTCGCGCAGGCCATCTTCGCGTAAGCCACTTTTTCGGCAAGCGTTTCCGGGAACGCCTGCACCTTGCGGAGACGCTTTATGGCAACAAAAGCGGAATCCCTGTACGGGGTCGACGTGGCAAGCAGCTGCATGTAGTAGCGTTTCGCTTGCTTTTCCTGCTTAGTTTGTTCCAAATAAGCGGCATAGCGGTACTTGAGAATGGCGGCATCGTCGCCCTTCGGGAACTTGTCGAGGAAAGCCTTCAGGGAATCGGCCTGGGCCTTCTCGCCAAGCGTGGAATCGGCAAGTGCGGCTTCCACGCGGAACCTTGCCGCCGTGCGGGCAAACGATTCATCCTTCGAAAGCTTGGCTCCCAGGCCTAGCGCAGTACGCATTCCCGCAAAATCGTCCTGTCTGAACTTCGCCTTCGCCATGCGCAGCACCACTTCGGCCTCAAGTTTCGGGTCACGTTTGCGGAGGGAGTCGTAGGCGGTGTAGGCGCTGTCCCATTTTTCGGTATAGAAATAATACGCAGCGCGGGCATAGTCGCGGACATCTTTTGAAAGCGAAGTATCTTCCATGCTCCGCTTTGCACGGTCCGCGCGAATCACGCGATTGTGAAATTCATCGGAAGATATCTGTTCCAGGGCGGCATACGGGTCTTGCGGGATATCGGTTTCCACCGCCATGTCCGAACCGCCGGCAACCGAGCCGTCTGCAGGCTTGTTGCCATTTTCTCCCGACGCCTCGCAGGCGACAATAAGACCGATAACAGGAATAAACCGGCGAAAGAACGCCGAACCTCTAAGAACCACCATGCACCTCTTTTCCCACTTGGCCGATAAAGCTCGAAATCCCGAGGTCGGTGATGGTCTGCGCATATTTCTTGTACATGTAGCCGTTCACGCTGGCGGCATCGTCCATCTGCAAAACGGCAAGCGCGCTCTCGCGAACATCCTCGAAGTTGATCGAGCGGATAATCTTCTTGGTCGCCATCACACTCCAGGGAGTCATGGAAAGTTCGTCGACCCCGAGGCCCACCAGCAAAAGAACGCTCATCGGGTCAGAACCCATTTCGCCACAGACCGCCACCGGGATGCCTTCCCTGTGGGCCGCGTTCACCGTGCGGTAAATCATGTTCAGTATCGCAGGGTGGTGCGGTTGGAACATGTCCGTAATAAGTTCGTTCGTGCGGTCCACCGCAAGTGTAAACTGTATAAGGTCGTTCGTTCCGATGCTGAAGAAGTCAGCCTCCTTCGCAAGCAGGTCCACAAGCACCACGGCAGCGGGAACCTCTATCATGATTCCCACCTTCACGGAACCGCATTCGACGCCCTCGGCCTTCAGTTCATCGGCACAGCGCCTGATGCAGGCCTTCGCCTTGCGCAGCTCCTCCAGGCCCGAAATCATAGGGAGCAAAATCCTCAGGTTGCCCTTCGCGTTCGCCTTCAACAAGGCCTTCAGCTGGATGCAGAAAATATCCTCGCGGTCAAGGCACACGCGGATGGACCGCCAGCCCATGAACGGGTTCGCCTCGTTTGTCGCGGTAATGCCCGAAACAAGCTTGTCGCCGCCCGCATCAAGCGTACGGATGGTCACCGGGCACGGAGCCATCGTGTCGAGAATCTGCCTGTAGGCCTCGGTCTGTTCCTCCTCGGTAGGGGAACCGTACTGCAGGAACAGGAACTCCGAACGGTACAGGCCCACGCCCGTCGCACCGTAGTCCATCACCTTTCCCGCCTCCGTGGGCAGCTCTATGTTCGCATGCAGGGTGATGTACTTGCCGTCGCGGGTCATCGGCTCGAGCCTGCGCATGGTAAACAGTTCCCTGCGCTGGCGTTCGAACACCTCCACGCGTTCGCGGAACTTGCGGATGTCGTCTTCGTTCGGGTTGACGATTACAAGGCCGCCCGAACCGTCCACGATAATCGTGTCATCGGGCTTCACCACCGTGACCACGTTACGCAGGCCCGACACCGCCGGAATCTGCAGGGAACGCGCAAGAATCGCCACATGGCTCGTACGGCCACCGGTATCCATCAAGAGGGCGCGCGCCTGGCCCGGTTTGAGCGCCATCAGAAAACTTGGTAAAATCTCGTGCGCGACAATCACCGCGCCGTCTTCGCCAGACACTTCCTCCAAGGCCGGTTCGGCCTCGTCCATCGTAGACATGAGCCTGTTGTACAGGTCGCGCAGGTCAGCCGCCTTGTCGCGCATCGCGGGCGAATCGATCTTCTCGAACTTGTCAATGTAGTCGCCGAGCACCACGTGTACCGCCCAGCGGGCGTTCTTGTGGCCCTCGCGGATCATCTTCAGGACGCCGTTCATGAGGCCCGGGTCCTGCAAAATCATCAGGTGCGTCGAAAAGATAAGGCTATCGTGGACACCCGTGCGGGTCTCGGAGATTTCCTTGATTTGCGAAATTTCCTTAGAGGTGCGGGTCACCGCCTTGCGGAACAGCTGTTCTTCCGCCTGGACACGGGACTCCGGAATGCTTTCCTCGACAACCGTAATCTCGCGGCTAGCCACCTGGAAAGCGCGGCCCATGACCAGCCCCGGGGATGCGGGAATACCGACAAGAACCTGGCGTGCAGGTCTTGTCCCGATCGACATCTCCGTACCGGTATCAGCCGGGTTCTTCGTTGAAATTGTCATGGAAAAGCGTTTCCAACTTCTGCACGACTTCCTGCTCGTCCTCGCCTTCCACTTCGAAAGTGACTTCCGAACCCATAGGAATGGCGAGCATCATCACGTTCAAAATACTCTTGGCGTTCGCCCTGGAACCTTCGAATATAATGAATACGTCGCTCTTGGCAGGGCCCGTAATGTCGACAATCATGCCGGCAGGCCTTGCATGTATCCCGAGCTTATTCGTGACTGTAAGAACCTTCTCTATCATCGTCTCCTCAGAAAATATCCACGTTCACGTCCAGACCGTCATGCAGAATCACACGGAACAGGCTGTCCGCCGAATGGACCGTCTTGACCAGGTCGTCATGCAGTTTCCTGTCGGAAAGGAGTATGCCCACAGTATTGTCCTTGGACTGCACCTTCGCGATCAGGTCATCAAGGTGCTTGGTAACACCTTCCAGCTGGCTGACAAGCTGATCCGCATGCCCGATAGTCTTATCGGCATTTGCGAAGAGATTGTCAATAGGCGGTTTCACACCGTCAACAAGCGCATCGACCTTGCCCATCACCTCGTTCAGGCTATTGAGGCTCTTCTTGAGCTGCGGGTCGGTCGTATTGACCATAGTCATCAGGCGGTCCTCAAGACCTTCCGCCTTCGTAAGGAGTGTCTTGAAGCGTTCCTGGAAATCCGGATTCGCGATAGTGCCATTCAGAGCCTCCTTCACGGACTCGAGGAGCACCTTCGTGCTGTCGCAGACCTCGCCCGCAAGGCCAAGCGCCTCGGCAATGCCCGCATCGAACTGGCCGTTGATGGTATCACCCGGGGCCCAGTAGCTTTCCGCATCGCCCAGAATCATGCCAATCTGGCGTTCGCCCATGATGCCGATGTTCTGCACGCGAATTTCGGAATCCTTCGGGATTTTCACGTCGGTACGGAGCCTTATACGCACCACCACGCGGTGGCCGGCCAGGCTGATGTCCTCCACCTTGCCCATCTTGACACCGTTGACCTTAACGGGGTCATCGAGCACCAGGGTACTGACCTGGGAAAAACGCAGGTAGAACGTATTGAAAGTTTCGCGGGGGTCCTTCTCGTTCAAGAAGAACATGCCGAACACAAGAATCACAATAGCCAGCAGTACGACCAGGCCTACAGAGAAGTATAGGGCAGTATTCCTTTTCATTTGGCTTTCAATTTAGCATATTCCGCGTAGCGTTTGAATGAGAAATCCCCAAAAACAGGGGAAAAAGCACCTTTTTTCTATATCTTCTTGACATAGCCCCCCTACTTTTCCGATATTGTACTAGCCGGGGCAATTCCGCCCAGGCAAGGGCTAAGGAAGCCCCGTCCACGACATCCCTGATGCAGCAAATCACCGCCTGGTTCGGGTGGGTTTTGCGCTGGGGTTCTTATTGCTGCGCTTTTTATATTCATGGTGCTCGGGCTACTTGCCTAAGCCCTTTGAAGAGTCGTTCATCACGCAGCGAAGGTTAAACAGCTGCTCTTTTCGGTTATTCGGAATGTCGTCCACCCAAATTGAAGCTCCCCAGAAGGTCACTGCATTTGCAATTCTGCAGGTAAAGGGGTCTCTCTCTTCTTCGATAAGCCAGAAGCCGCTTTCATACCCGCTCAAATGCATGTTGAAGCCATTGGAAATGCCTCCAACACCGTAGAGTTCGCAATATTTATCAGGGTTTCCCTCTTCAGTAACCATATCCTCTTGAACCACCGAGGCACAGAAATGTTCGCTATCAAACTCCAGCGGAAGGAGATAGCGTAAACCATTCTTCAGCGCCACGCCTTCTTTTGCGCAAGGGACATGCCACCCGGGCGGGCAAAGCCCCGGGTAGCCTGTTGAATCACTGATTGCCAGCCACTTGCGATTGTAGACGGTATCCTTCCCCATCGCCTCGGCCCAGGTATAAAGACATTCATCCCCAACGCCTTTTTCGCAAGGAGCGCCTTCGGGGGAGTACTTCAAATTCTCCGCCATCCAAATCTGGTCTCCAATCTTTATGACTTTGTATGTACTAGAGTCACGGGGATCAACAATGGTGGAATCCTCATTGATTATAGTGGAGAGTATTACAGACGAGCTGCTTTCGGGCGCAGTCTCGCTAGATTGAATTTCTTCCGAAGACGAACTCTGCAAAGGTTCGTCTTTTGCATTTGACGGCGAATCATCATCGCAAGCAAGCAGGGCAAAAGCCATAACGGCCAAGGCAGGAATTAGCGGATATAATTTCATTTGTTTCTCCCACGTTTATTCTTTTGTATGGAAATATAAAAAACTGGCCGCCCCGCGGGGGAGCGACCAATTTAATTTCGTGCCTGAGTCCTTCGCGCTATCGCGCTCAGGATGACATCCCCTGCGCGGGGATGACGGTGGAAGAAATTAGTTACCGCGTTCGAAGCGGATGAAGTTCACGACCTTCAGGCTTGCAAGACCGAGCTGCTTGGCAACGACTTCCTGGAGGTAGTCCTTGACGCTGAGCTTCTTCGGGTTCTTTTCAGTCATGAAGAATTCCTGATCTTCGAGA
The DNA here is from genome assembly GCA_017550445.1 of Fibrobacter sp. Next base: position 1,199 of record JAFZOV010000140.1, on the reverse strand, counting down.
ACGATTTCCTTGAGCACCTTAGCCACGCGGCCATCGATCTGGCGCTGCATGAATTCGGGCTTGGTCTGCTTGCCGGAAGCTTCGATCTGGGCCTTGGCGATTTCCTTTTCCTTTTCGATAGTCTCGGCAGGAACGGAAGCGTCGTTCAGGGCGACCGGAGCGAAAGCGGCGGCCTGCATGGCAATGTCCTTAGCAGCCTGCTTGAGGGCGGCTTCGTCGGCAGAACCTTCGAAAGCGAGTTCGGTGATAACGCCGATCTTGCCCTTCATGTGGCTGTAGACACCGAACACGGAGTTCGGAACCTTCTTGAGTTCAGCGAACTTGCGGAAGTCGATGTTTTCCTGGATCTTCACGAGCACGTCCTGGAGGCGGTCGTTGATCTTCACGCCGTCGACGACAGCGTTCTTCAGGTCTTCCACAGAGGAGACGGCCTGAGTTTCAACAGCCTTCACGGCGAGGTTCGCGAGAGCGACGAAGTCTTCGTTGTTGGAAACCGGTTCGGTTTCGCAAGAGAGTTCGAACGCAGCGGCCTTGTCGGCAGTTTCCACGAGGTAGATGCGGCCTTCCTTGGCAGCCTTGTCGGCGCGCTTTGCAGCGACGGCGGCACCCTGCTTGCGGAGGAGTTCGACGGCCTTGTCCATGTCACCGTCAGTTTCGGTGAGGGCCTTCTTGCACTGCATCATACCCACGCCAGTCTTCTGGCGGAGTTCGTTAACGAGGGAAGCGGTAATCTGCATAATTACTTGTCCTCACCGTTGTCGAACTTCTTGGGTTCTTCCTTGTCGGCCTTCTTGTCAGAGGCAACGCGGGCCTTGACGTTGGCAGCGATGTAGTCCACAATGAGCTTGATGGACTTCACGGCGTCGTCGTTGGCCGGCACGGGGTAGTCCACGAGGGTCGGATCGACGTTCGTGTCGCAGATGCCGATGATAGGAATGTGGAGGCGACGGGCTTCGGCCACGGCAATCTTTTCGTGGGCGAGGTCGGTCACGACCAGGAGACCCGGAAGGTTCACCATTTCGCGGATGCCACCGAACACGGAGAGCAACTTTTCGCGTTCACGGTTCTTGTCGAGCACTTCCTTCTTGGAGAGTGCCTGGAACGTACCGTCGTTTTCCATGGCGTCGATCTTGTCGATCTTCTTGATGGACTTGCGGACCGTCTGGAAGTTCGTGAGCATACCACCGAGCCAGCGGTTG
>JAFZOV010000139.1 GCA_017550445.1 Fibrobacter sp. | reverse complement strand
CAGATTTCGCTAAAAACTTCGCTGCAGGTGCAGCACTTCTTGATAGCAACTGTGGCAACGGCGCCACAACCGATAATCAATGCTCTTGCCATTTTTTGTTTTTTCCTCATTTGTTGAGAGTTAATCCATCGGGATGGCGATCCCGGTAGAGTATGTTGATGCCATAAATTTAGGAAATAAAAAAAAGATTCACTTGGAAAAAATTCCCAAATAGCATTTAAACGAAAAAATTTTTATTATATTTGGCTTGCACGGAGCTTTAGCTCAATTGGTTAGAGCAGCGGACTCATAACCCGCGGGTTCCGGGTTCAAGTCCCGGAGGCTCCACGAAAGTCCTTGGTTTTTCAAAACCAGGGACTTTTTTCTATCTTTTTTGAAGTGAAAAAGACGAATAATATTTCTTTCGTGGTCGATGTGGGCAACTCCCACACGGTAATTGGCATTTTTAAGGACACCAAGGTTGTTGATTATTGGCGCTTGACCACCCGCAAAGAAACCACCTCTGACGAAGTGATGAACAAGGTGGGCGGTCTCTTGAGATTCTCCAAGATCCAGTCCGAAGAGATTACCCATGTGGGGCTTTCTACCGTGGTGCCCGCTCTGGAGCGCCCCTGGATCAAGGCTCTGGATTCCTTGCTGAAAAAACGCGTGCAGGTGGTGAATTCCAAGAACTGCATGGGCTTGCAGATTAATTACCAGAACCCGTCTATGGCCGGTGCCGATCGCTTGTGCAATGTGATTGCCATGCGTGATGCGGGATTCAAGAATGCGATTGTCGTGGATATGGGGACCGCTACCACTTTCGACGTCATGAAGGATGGCGCCTTTGCGGGTGGCGTGATTATTCCCGGCATTAACGCAAGCCTGGATGCCTTGACGGAAAAGGCCGCGCGCCTTTTGCCCGTGACGATTGAATGGCCAGAGGCCGTGGTGGCGGACAATACCGATGACGCTATCCGTGCGGGTCTCCTGTACGGATTTCTTGCCCAGTTGGAATTTCTGATTGGCAAAATCAAGAAGGAAATGGCCTGCGACGATATGCCTGTGTATGCGACAGGTGGTTGGGGGAAAACCATCGCTCGCAGAACTTCCTTGATTGATAAATACGATCCGTTCTTGACGTTGCGAGGGATTCGTCTGGTAGCGTTGAACGGGACGGCAACTTCTGCTTACAGCGACGAATCGCGGGACTCCGAAGAAGAATAAATTTTCTCAAGTAAGAAGGGGAAAACAAATGCAGAACAATCTTTTAAAAATGCTCTCGGAGCATAGGACCTTAATTTTCTTAATTATGTGTCTGTGCGTTCATGTTTTTAACGTGTTCCTGTTTTGGAAGTTTGGACTGTATCCATTGGTTGTTCTGAATGCCGCCAGTTCTGCGATATACGTTATTTTCTTGACGTTTTTTAAGAACGAAAATCTCAGAATTTCCTTTGCCTACTTCGAAATCATTTTTTTCTCCGCTATGACGGAATTGATTTCGGGCGGTCATTTTGGAACCTTGACTTTTGTTATTGGCATGGTGGCGGTGATTTTCTTTATGCTGCCTTATTCCAACAGGAAAAAACACATATATCAGCTTATTGGTGCTGCGCTTGCGGTTGCAATTAGCTTGATTTCCGTTTTTAATTATTCCCTTTATCCAGAACTGATGGATTTGGTTCTGCATCACAGCTCTTTTGTGAAAGTCTTGAATTTGATCATTACGCTGTTCTCGCTGTTCTATTTAACCAACCTATATTTGGTGGAGCTGAGAACGACTCGCGAAAAACTGGACTACAGCAGCAATCATGATATGCTGACAGGCCTTTATAACCGCCGGTTCTTTGAAAGCATCATGAAGCGTAGCAAGGACGAGAAGGAAACGTCTTTCTCTGTCGCGATGCTGGATGTGGATGACTTCAAGAAAATTAATGACACTTATGGCCATGAAACCGGCGATAGAGTCTTGGCGGCGGTAAGCAAGTGCATTGAGGCTTGCCTTCCCCAGGATGCTGTGGCGGTTCGCTGGGGTGGCGAAGAATTTGTGCTTTATCTGCCTCAGGTGGAAAATTCCCGCGCATTGGAAGTCTTGGAAACGTTCCGGACGAGGCTTTCGGAACAGGAAATTTATCACAAGGGAATTCGGGTTGCCATTACGGCGACTATTGGCCTTTGCACGGGCGAAAGTATTGCTGACTACGAGGAATACCTCCGTCAGGCAGACGAAAAACTGTATTGGGGCAAGAAACACGGTAAGAACCAGATTGTTAAATAGCTATATTATGCTCGAATAATTGGAGCTTAATATGCGTTGCTTAGTTACTGGTGGGGCTGGTTTTTTAGGAAGTCACTTGTGCGAGCGTCTGTTGAACGACGGTCACGAAGTGATTTGTCTTGACAACTATTTTACGGGCCGTATGGTGAATGTTGCTCACCTGCGCGATAACCGGAATTTCGAGCTCATTCGCCATGACGTGACGGAGCCGATTCTTTTGGAAGTGGACCGCATCTTTAACTTGGCGTGCCCCGCAAGCCCCATCCATTACCAGTTCAATCCGGTGAAGACCATCAAGACGAGCGTGATGGGTGCCATCAATATGCTCGGTATGGCAAAGCGCGTCAAGGCTCGCATCTTGCAGGCTTCTACAAGCGAAGTCTATGGCGATCCGGCGGTGCACCCGCAGACCGAAGACTATTGGGGAAACGTAAACCCCATCGGCATTCGCAGCTGCTATGATGAAGGCAAGCGTGTCGCCGAGACCTTGTTCATGGATTACCATCGCCAGAACAATGTGGATATCCGCATCGTGCGAATTTTTAACACCTACGGACCGCGTATGCTCATGAACGATGGTCGCGTGGTGAGCAACTTCATTGTGCAGGCGCTCAAAGGCGAAGACATCACCATTTACGGTGACGGCAGCCAGACGCGCAGCTTCTGCTACGTGGATGACCTGATCGAAGGTTTTGTCCGCATGATGAACCAGGACAAGATTATTGGACCGGTGAACATCGGAAACCCCGGCGAATTCACGATGCTTGAACTTGCTAAAGAAGTTCTTGAACTCACGAGTTCCAAGAGCAAGATTGTGTACAAGCCGCTGCCCGGTGACGACCCGAAGATGCGTCGCCCGAACATCGATCTTGCAAAGTCCGCCCTCGGCTGGGAACCGACGATTCCGCTGCGCCAGGGCCTTGAAAAGACGATTGTATATTTCGACAAGCTTTTAAAAGACAATAAACAATAAACCTATATTTGCGCCATGAAAAAAATTTCTCTTACGGGCATCAAGCCCACCGGCACACCTCACCTGGGTAACTATCTCGGTGCAATCCGCCCCGCTCTTGAACTTTCGAAGACCTACGATACGGTCTACTTCATTGCGGACTACCACGCTCTCACTACCGTGCAGAACGGCGCCGAAATGCGTGCCAACATCTACAAGATTGCGGCTACCTGGCTTGCGCTTGGCCTGAACCCCGAAGAGGGCCTGTTCTACAAGCAGAGCGACATTCCTGAAATTTTCGAACTCAGCTGGGCTTTGAGCTGCTTTACGCCGAAGGGCTTCATGAACCGCGCTCATGCCTACAAGGACAAGGTCGCGAAGAACGAAGCTGCTGGCGAAGATCCGGATGCCAACGTGAACATGGGTCTTTATTGCTACCCGTGCCTCATGGATGCCGACATCCTCATGTTCAGCGCAGACATCGTGCCGGTCGGTAAGGACCAGAAACAGCACGTGGAATTTGCCCGCGATATCGCCATCAAGTTCAACAAACATTTTGGCGAAGACGTGTTCACGATTCCGGAACCGGTGTTCCAGGAAACGACCGGTATTATCCCGGGTCTCGACGGTCGCAAGATGAGCAAGTCTTACGACAACGTCATTGACATCTTCCTTGAAAGCAAGGCCTTGAAGAAGAAAATCGGCAAGATCGTGACGAACTCCCAGGGTATCGAAGAACCCAAGGATCCGGACACTTGCAATGTGTTCAAACTGTACAAGCTCTTTGCAACACCGGAACAGACCGAAGCGCTCGCTGCCCGCTACCGCGCCGGTGGCATGGGTTGGGGACATGCCAAGCAGGAGCTCCAGAATGTGCTCGAAGAACATCTCGGTGCCGCTCGCGAAAAGTACTTCTACTTGCTTAGCCATACCGAAGAAATCGACAAGATTCTTGCCTACGGTAAGGAGAAGGCTCGCGCTAAGTCTAAAGTTATGATGGAAAAGGTTCGCAGCCTTCTTGGAACTTACTAGTTCCCGCGGCTACCTTCAATAATCCATCTACACAACTCCTCGATGCTGTCGTAATCGGGGAGTGTTTTTATAAAGTTCGGCGATTTGCTGCGCTCGATGAATTTGCTCCAGGTCTGTTCGTT
>JAFZOV010000138.1 GCA_017550445.1 Fibrobacter sp. | reverse complement strand
GTCCTTGCCGGTGTAAGCCTTGAGGCCGTCGAAACCTTCCTGGCCGTAGTGCAAGCAAGTTGCGGCCATGTGGATGCTGATATCCGTCGAAGAAGAAACTTCAATCTGGCCCCACTTGCCGTTACGATAATAGCAGCGGACATTGTAATCGGTATCAGAATAACCGAAGGGGAGAGTCTTCCAATCGACATTGTTCAAATCAACTTGCATAATATTCACCTTTTTTGCAGTTAGTGCATTTTTAAAGGTATCGTTCGGTACCGCACAGAAAAATACAATTATCGCAGGGATTTTGGCTCAATTTATTTGTAAAAAAGGGGGAAGAATCCCCCTCGTTCGCACTTCGTTGCTCTCTACCCCCACTGCGGGCGCTCGCCGCCCCGCAACGCCCCGGCACCGAAGTTCTCTTCTAAATCAGTCCTTTACGCAACGGACAGAGAACTCGAAGGTCTTGTAGTCGTAGAACAGGTTCGCATAGACGTCATCGTAGTCCAAGCGTATGTTGTACGCGTCGTAGCTACCGTACTCAGTAGAACTCCAGAAGTTCGCGTAGTTGCCCTCGCCGCCGGAACTCCCATTGTAGTAACTGCCGCCAGCAGGCAACGCCGAGAAGGAATAGGCATCCGTTCCGTTGCCGCTACTATTCCAGCCGCTAGTGGACTTGAGCATCTTGCCCGCTGTACTGGAACCGCCAACTGCAGTAAACAACGTATACCATTCCGTTTGCGTAGGCAGGTGCCAGCCCTCGGGACAAACACCACGCACAGTCCCGGTTGGTGAGCATATCGAACCGTAGAAGCCGCAACCCTTGCCGTTTGCAGACCACGAGCCAACGCTATCCATCGCGGCGGCCCAGGTATAAAGGCGACCGTACTTGGTGCAGTTGGCAGGATCATTGTCATAGCACCAGCTTATAGAATCGGAGGTGTAGCCGTCAAAATTATAGGGAACGTCAGTGTAAGCATAGTTCAGATTTTCCGCCATCCATGTCTGCGAACCAATTTTTACAGTCTTGTAAGTCTGACCATCGCGCGAGTCAGTAAGAGTCCCTTCCGCCTGCTCACTGGAACTAGACGAGGGACTGGATCCTTCGCTACTGCCTAGGATGACGTCTTTGGAAGAGCTGCTAGACTTGGCACTGCTGCTGGACACACTTGTCTCGCGTTCGCTCGACTTCGGTGTGACGCTAGACGAACTACTAGCCTTCGCCTTCGAACTGCTCGAGCCATCGCAGTCCTCGCAAACAGACGAGGAAGAATCCTCGTCGGAATTAGACACGGAATTGCTGCTGCCGTCGTCGCCGCAAGCAACCAGCATCGCCGCCACAAAACCAATCGCCAAAAAGCTTTTTAAAGTCATAATACCCCCACTAATAAAACACATACAAATATACATTTATGCCAAGCAGACGTTAACTTTTACACAGTAAATAATGTATATTGTCAGTATGACTCTTCAGACGAGAAAAATGCACGAATTGTACGAGGAATGCAAACGGATTGGCATTTCTGAAACAGCCGATGTCATAGATGAAGCTCCTTCGGCTGAAGAAGCTGAATTCTTCGCCAAAGTTTTTGACATTCTCTTACAACAAAAGCAAAAGAATGTCGTGGCCGAGAAGAGGTTCTAATTGTCCAAACTCGTCCTGTTCGCCGGTCCCAACGGCTGTGGAAAATCTACACTCTATCAAACGAATAGAGAGCTTTTTGATATTCCCAGAATAAATGTAGATGAAATTGTTCGTGAAAACGGGTGGGACTGGAAAAATCCTTTGGACCTTCTTCGTGCTGGAAAAATCGCCTGCAAAAAGAATCAAGACTGCTTAAACAACGGTTTTTCTTTCAATCGAGAAACGACCTTGTGCGGAAGAACATCCGTTCGCGATATCAAAGAGGCCAAACGCCTTGGCTATGAAATCGAGTTGCATTTTGTCTATGTCCAATCAGTTGACATCGCGAAAGAGCGCATTCGCAACCGCGTCGCAAGTGGCGGGCATGGAATTCCTGAAACAGATATCGAACGGCGATATGTAGAATCGCTACAAAAGCTGCAAGAAGTATTGCCCTTATGCGACAAAGTGGAACTCTACGACAATTCCGAGCAATTTGTCAAGATTGTCTCGATAAAAAAAAGCCGCACAGTCTATAGAGCCGAAAAATTACCTATTTGGGCTAAAGTTCTAGTAAAATAATGAATTCCCTTTTGCAAAAAGCGATTGACGGCACACGCCTGACACCGAACGAAGCGCTCACCATTTTGAAGAACGCCCCGTGGACCGAGGTGGTGCAGGCAGGAGACGCTATCCGTAAGCGTATGCACCCTGAAGGCAAGGTGGGCTACACCGCTTTTCGCATCGTGAACTACACAAACGTCTGTGAAATCACTTGCAGTTTCTGTTGCTTTTGCAGGCCCGCGCACAGCCCCGAAGCCTACGTGCTTAGTTTGGACGAAATCCGCCAAAAGACGCTTGAAGCAAAAGCCAAGGGCGCCGACCAGATTTTTTTGCAAGGCGGCGTGAACAAGGACATTCCGCTCAGCTATTACACCGATGTGCTGAAAATGCTTACGCAGGAACTCGGCGTGAAAGTCCGCGGATTTTCGCCGGTGGAACTCGTGCGCATCGCCGAATTCAACCACATGAGTCTGGACGAGTTGCTAGACATTCTTAAGGATGCGGGCCTCTCTTCCGTTCCTGGCGCAGGAGCCGAAATCCTCTCCGACCGCATGCGCCAACTGCTCAGCCCCAAAAAACTCCCGGCGCAAAAATGGTGCGACACACTCGCCGCCTGCCACAAGAAAGGGCTCCCCGGCAGCGCAAACATCGTTTTCGGCAGCTGCGAAACTCCCGAAGAAATCATCGAGCATCTGGATTACGTGCGCAAGACTCAGGACATTGCGCAGGGTTTCAAGAGCTTTGTGGTGTGGACATTCCAGCCGCAAACCGACAAGTTCCCGATTCGCCACGTTCGCGGTGACGAATACCTGAAACTTTTGGCTTTAAGCCGCATTTTCTTTGACAATATCCCCCACATCGAGGTTTCTCTGCTCGGAATGGGGCTTTCACTCGGTGAACTTGGGCTACATGCCGGTGCCGACGACATCAACAGTATCGTCATCGAAGAAAACGTGCTCAAGAATCACGGCCTCACTAGCATCGAAGAAGCCGAAAATTTCATCAAAAACGCCGGCTTTACCCCCTACCGCCGCTCCTTAAATTTTGACTAAGGCGAGAGCCGCAGAAAAAATACTTGCATTTTTTCTATGGCCGAGCCGAACAAAACGCGCTCCGCAGGAGCGCCACTTTGACTAAGGCGAAAAAAAATACCGATCAGCCCATTCAGCTAAATCGGTAATCATCAGAGAGAGAAAATCAAAAAAAAGAGCGAGCGGCGATTAAGCGCGCTTGCCATACTTCTTGAAGCTCTTGATCAGGAGGGCAGCGAGAATGCAGTACATATAATCCTTTTATCCTTTGTTTTTAGCGTTTTATCGCCATTTTTTAACAGCGCGCCAAATTTAACAAAAATTTACTAACGCGTCAAGGGGAAATAATATATATTCCGCAACTTTTTTGAGAAAAAAGTTGTTTTTCTGTTAGAAATGGAGATCCCGGCTCGGAGGCCGGGAAGACAGCGCCCTTTTTGTCTTTTCTGTAAAAATTTGGTATTTTTGGGGCATGAAACGTATTATTTTATTTTGCCTAGCCGCTGCCCTGTGCGCACAAGCACGGCCGTCCCTGCAAGTGGACCGGGAACGCATCGAATCGGGCAAGACCTTCGGACTTCAACTCGTATTTCCGCTCAATGAACTTCCCGAAAACCGAAGCGACCTTTCAATAGAAACGGCAAACGGTTTCTCACTAGTAAAGTTGGACAGTTCCGACCAGGTAATCCGCCCCGATATCGAGGACATGTTCAATTCCTTCTTTAGCGGTGGACACAGCCGAGGCGGTTATAAGGCCCGAATCTACACATTCAACCTAAGAACCCCTAAAAAAACAGGTCGTTTTAGCGTCGGCCAAATTTTCATGACCATCGACGACCAGAAACGCAACCTCACGGGAGATATTCCGATCACCATCCAGCGCGCCTATACCGATGACGCGTTAAGCGTAAGCCTCACCCCTAGCAAGAAATCCGTTTACGAAGGCGAGCAGTTCAACGTGACGCTCGGCTTCCACACTTACGAACACTTCGAAGGCGGCCTGCAGGCTACCGACATGAATACCGGTGATGACTTCATCGTGCACCGTAGCGACCTCGCCAACATGAAATTTGAACCTGTCGAAGGCTCCCGCCGCGAAATGCAGGCCAGCGCCAAGTTCGCCTGGCTCAGCGCCACCAAGAGCGGCAACCTGCAAATTCCGCCGTTCAAGTTCAAGTACACCAAGCGTGGCGAGCCCAAGGTTGTCGAAGAAAACAAGCAGATGGGCGGCATGACATTCTCCAGTAGGAGCGTCAAGCAGGAATCCGTAGAAACCGAAACACAGACTCCCATTATAAACATTACCGTAAAGCCGCTTCCCACCGAAGGCAAACCCGCCGACTTTAGCGGCATGGTCGGCAGCTACAGCTTTAACGCCGACTTTGACCGCACTAACCTCAAGGTCGGCGAAGCCATGACACTCACCATCAACATCAAGGGTGACGGTCTGCCAGGTTCCATTACCGACCCCAAGCTCCCCGACTTCGGCGAATTCCGCTCGGTGCCGCCTGAAAACGAAATCAACAAGAAGATTGTCGGCAACAAGGTGATTACCACCAAGAACATCCGTGTGTTCCTGTACCCCAAAAAGAAGGGTGAATTCACCATTCCCGAAATCACCTACTCTTGGTTCAACCCGAGCAAAAAGTCTTACGAAACTGCCAAGGCCGGCCCCTGGAACGTTGTTGTAGAAAAGGGTGACGCAAGCACCGAAGCAATCTTCCAGGCTCCGGCAGCACAAGGCCCCGCCGCCGTTCAAAAGCAAGAAATAGAATCGCTCGGTAGCGACATCCGCTTTATTCACAAAGTCCGCGAATCGGCAAGCAACACCGCTCCCTACAAGAGCATTCTTTACTGGGCCATTTTTGCAGCCGCAGTTCCGTTCTACCTGATTGTGACATTTGCAGTGCGTAGCCGCCGCAAGCACAACAGCGACGCAGCACTCGTGCGTAAAGGCAAGGCAAACAAGATGCTCAAAGCCCGCTTTGCAAACGCCCGCGAAGCACTTAAGAAGGGCGACGCCAAGGCGCTCTATGCGGCACTCGAAAACGGATTGATCGATTACTTAAGCGACAAGACCAACTTGGAATTCAAGGGCATGACTCGCCCGCAAATGAAGGAAGAACTCGCAAAGCTCGGCGTAAAGAGCGAAACCATCGTCGCAATTGACAATTGGCTCGAAAAGTGCGCCTTCGCGCGATTCGCCCCGGTGAACCCGACCAAGGACGAGCAGCAGAAAATGCTCGAAGACGTGGAAAAGCTGTGCGACGAGGTAAAGGTGTAACACTTATGCTGAAGAGTATTATAAAAAACATCATATTTCTTTTGACTTTCGCGGTGACTGCGGCCGTGGCAGCCCCAGCATGCGCCGGCATCGAAACTGGCACCAAGGCATACAACGAAGGCGACTTTGAACGCGCTATTGACGAATGGCGCACTTGCGTCGACAACGGCTCCGAAAACGCAGACCTTTACTACAACCTCGCCAACGCCTACTTCAGAAACGGCAAGCTCGGCTTCGCCATCTATTATTATAAGTCGGCACTCCGCCTCGACCCCAGCAACGACGACATTCTGCACAACCTCAAGTATGCGCAGACCATGACCCGCGACAAGGTGGAAGAAGACGGCGAAGAAAATCCGCTTCTCTCCGGCCTTTTCAAGGCCCACCACGCCCTTTCACTCAAAACCCAAATGTGGACCTTGCTCGGACTCTTCTGGGTTATGGCAATTATCGCGATTGCAAGGCGCATCAGCCGTAACAGTAAGGCCAAAAACGTTCTGATAGGCTCGCTATTCGTCCTTTCGGGCATTTTCTGCATTATCGCCATGAGCGCCGGCTACAAGATTCTTGTCGCCGAAACCGACATTGAAGGAGTCGTAACGGCCAAAGACGCTGACGTTACCAGCGCCCCCAACGAAAAATCACAGACGCTCAACACCCTTTCCGAAGGAACCACCTTCGAAGTGCTCAGCGAACAAGGAAATTACGCAGAAATCCGCCTGGGCGAAAAAGTCCGCGGTTTTGTGAAACAGTCTGACATCGGAATCGTAAAGTAAACTATCTTTTGAATCATGGAACGCGAAAACTTTAAATCAAGACTCGGTTTTATTCTCATTGCCGCCGGTTGTGCCATTGGCCTTGGCAACGTGTGGCGTTTCCCTTACATCGCAGGTCAGTATGGCGGAGCGGCCTTCGTGCTCCCCTACCTCGGCTTCCTGCTCTTCCTCGGGCTTCCGATCCTGATGGCAGAACTTGCCTTGGGTCGTGGCGGTAAAAGCGGTATCGCTCGCGCCTTCGACCACCTGGAACAGCCGGGCACCAAGTGGCATTGGGCCAAGTACCCGCTGATTTCGGCGAACTATATATTGATGGCATTCTACTCGGTGGTCACCGGCTGGATGCTTTACTACTTCTACAAGATGGTCACCGACGACAAGTTCTTGCAGGGAACTCCGGACCAGATTGCGAGCGGCTTCGGCGAAATGCTCGGCAACCCGGCCCTCATGATTTTCTGGATGACGGTCGCCATCGTGATCGGCTTGGGTATTGTTTCGATTGGCCTTCAGAAGGGCGTCGAAATGGTGACCAAGAAAATGATGATTTGCCTTTTGGTCATCATGGTGCTCCTCGCCATTCGTGCCGTAACTCTCCCTGGTGCTGGCAAAGGCCTTGAATTCTACCTGCTCCCCTCTTTTGAACGCTTGACGCAATCGGGCAAGGGTATGGGCGAAGCCATCTTTGCTGCATTTGCTCACGCCTTCTTTACCTTGAGCCTCGGTATCGGTAGCATGGCTATTTTCGGTAGCTATATCGGCAAGAAGCATTCTCTGACCAAGGAAGCCACGAGTGTCTGTATTTTGGACACTGCCGTCGCCCTTGTCGCAGGTCTCATTATTATCCCGAGCTGCTTTGCGTTCAACCAGTCTCCTGGTCAGGGTCCGGGCCTTATCTTTGTGACCCTTTCGAATGTGTTCGCTATGATGCCTGGTGGCCGTGTCTTCGGTGCGGCATTCTTCCTGTTCATGTCTTTTGCGGCTCTCTCGACACTTATTGCCGTGTTCGAAAACATTGTCTCGTTCTGGATGGACCTCAAGGGTTACGAACGCAAGAAGGTGGCATTCTGGAACATTATTGTCGTGTTTGCATTGTCGCTCCCGTGCGCTCTCGGCTTCAACGTGCTTTCGGGCTTCCAGCCGTTTGGACCTGGTAGCTGCGTCTTGGACCTTGAAGACTTTATCGTGAGCAACACCATGCTCCCGGCAGGCGGCATGTTCATCGCCATTTTCTGCTCTAGCCGTTACGGTTGGGGTCAGTCCAAGTTCTTTGACGAAATGAACGCCGGTAAGGGCTACAAGATTCCGTACAACAAATTCTTCAGAATCTACTTCAAGTGGGTGTTGCCGCTGCTGGTGTCAATCCTCTTGATTCAGGGCTACCTGTCCAAGTTTGCACCGGAACTCTGCGCCAAGATTTTCGGCTAAGTCATTCCCCTAGCAAATGCATTATCACAGGCCGGTTCTTACCGGCCTCTGTTTTATGTATAGTGAGCTTTCCGGTGGTATCATAGCTGAACTGCTCACCCACCCGTTCTCCGTTTACATAGGTAAGGCTATCGCGGAGTACGCCGCTTGCATACCAGTTGCGCATAATTCCGTTACGTTTACCGTCTTTCCAGAAGGTTTCGCTAGCAAGCTTTCCTCCCATAGTATCAGGGAAAAAGCTCCTGCTTTCGGCAATCATTCCATCTTTCCAGTATTCTTCGTATAAAAGCGAACGGCCAGGCTTAAAATAACGAATGGTCGCCGGATACCGGCCAATACTTTGTTCAAAATTCACGCTCTGCGCCAAATTTGAGCTATCGAGAACCCCGCCGATTATTCCCACATACGAAGTCTCTGCACAGAACTTGGACATATTCCCTTCACAGGCGCCATAGACCACACCGGACACCTTCAAGTCGCATTCACGGACCACAATGCCTTTTTCGTCGAACCACCGCCATACGGAGTCACGCTTGCCGTCGCGGTCCCAATGTTCCTGCTTCATGGGCGTTCCGTCAGCCCTGTAATAAGTCACCGTCCCAATAAGAGCACTATCCTTGCCCGAAGTTCCTTTACCAAGTACGCCCTGCACTCGCAGGCGCCCGGTTCCGCAGTTTGCAGAATCCATCTTTTCGCCATAGCTTTCGTAATACAGCGAGAACGATCCATCAAGCCTGCCGTTTCTGCAAGTAAATTCTTCTAGCAAGTGACAATCCTTCGAAAAGCGTTTCAGGTAAGCAACCGTATCTGTCGCGGCAGAAACAATCTCTCGCTTAGGGTCCCACTTGGCGTGGCAATTACCCTCTTGTTCCAAGGCCCCGTTATCGAACCATTTTTTCCAGATACCCACCGCCAGGCCCTTGTCATCATAGTGTTCTTCGAAGGCCTTTTCGCGATTATAATGCCAGCCTTCCCAATCGCCTACAGGGTGATCCTCTTCGTAATAGCGGTACGCTTCCACTTTTTTGTCGCTAAAAAGCGAGGTCCACTTGCCGTCTTTAAGCCCTTTCTTGTAGCGCCCCAATAGCGCCACATCACCAAACCCCGTCCATCGCTTGAAGTCCCCATGCGGAACCCCGTCCTTGTACGGGATTTCCAGTTCCTTGATTCCATCGGTATACCATTCGTTTCTCTTTAAAATCTCGCCATCGGGATATACCCAAATCGAGGTCTTTTTGGCCCCGTTTGCATGTTCAGCAAGAACCTGTTCCTGGGCACGTTCCACCGTACAGCCCGAAAAGAGCATCAAAAAAGGCGCAACTAAGCCCAAAATGGGTGAAAAACGAATCATAGGCATACTTGGTAAAGTAGAAAAAAGGTAATTTCTAGTTGTGCTCGAGTTAAAGAACAAATCGATTGCCGATACCTTTAACGCAAGAATCCGCTCCCCCTGGGCGTGGGTGGTACTTGCTGTAGCCATCGGCCTTACCATTCTATTCTACTTCTCGCAAAAGCCGCAGATTATCATGTACTCCCGCTACATCAAGACTCTGTCGGACTACCAGCTTCAGGAATCGTACGCCTTGCGCGGAATGGAACGGGTGCGTATCGGTTTCGGCATAGACACAGTCTTTGTACAGGCCCAGACCATGACCCTTAGGGAAATTGCCGTATCCTTCGCCCGCGAAATGGACGATATCCGGCAAATCGGCATCAAGGCGCCCTCGCGCCCAACCGTCGAACGCTTCGAACGCGAAGTCCTGGCCAAGGTTTCGAGCATGCGCCGCTATGCGACAAGCCGCCACCAGTGGCTCGAAAAGTTGCAGGCCGTCAAGATTCAAGCAGCCACACTCCCTGCCAACATCCAAATTCCACTGCAAGGAATCCTGGATTCGGCCTGGGCCGGCTACATGATCGGCTTGGCAGGTCTTGGCGACAGCCTCGTCAACGCCATCCCCGATTCCACCAAAGAAGCCCTTTTCAACCTTTTGCAAGAAAACGAGGAACAGACCCTCGCCTGGAACCGATTCAACAACGAACTGGCCGTCATGTACAGCGAAGACCTGATTCAATTTTTCCAGGGCCAGAACATCGAAGAAATGTCCCTCAAGTCTAAAATTCCCATGGCATTCTACTTTTTGACTCTGGTGTTGATGCTTTCGACTTTCTTCTTTATTTTCAGATCCAAGCTATAAGGAACTCATGCGATTCTTTACTTCTAGAAAACCGGCCCTTCTGAATTTTTCTCTGTTGCTGATGTTTTTGGCAGGGTGGCTCACGTCGTACCTGATGCCCGCCCTCAAGGGCCTGATGCAAGAAGAACACCTGTTCTACGGAACGGTTTCGCATGCCGCTATTCCCAGTATCTTTGGCGGAAGCAATATTCCCTTTTTCGACAAGACCATTTTCCAGATCAACGGCGACGACCAGGCGAACTTTATCCTGTACGCCTCGGCAGACATTCTGGACAACATGGCCGAATGGTACAGCTTTGCAAGCCGTAATGCAGGCGATATACCTCTTGAAATTTCGGCAAGCCGCATCGACGACCACACTTTCATAGTCCACAGTCTGGCCTCCACCGACGGCGAAATGGATTTTGACACGCTGGTAATCGACTACCAAGTCTACCACGCTTTCATCGGCTGCTCCATAGTCCTCGCCCTGGCTCTCGCTTCGATTACACTGTTCATCCTGTGGATCGTAAAGAAAAGAAAGTAGTAGGCAGTTGGCAGGACATAGTTAGCAGCAAGCAAAACGTCATTGCGAGGAACGAACGTGACGAAGCAATCCATCCTGATTTTATTACTAGCAGCATTTTGCTTTGCAAATGCGCCATCGGACACATTGCGAATCAAGCGTCCCTCTAAGTTTGATAACGCCTCTATCATGTTCCCGGCAACAAGCCTTTCAAGCGACATGCCTGTCGGAGTCTGGCGCTCCATTTCAAAAAAGAACCAACCCTCCGCCGGAACCGTCGTCTGGTTTCACGGTGGCATGACAAGCGGCAACTGCCAAAAAGGGCTCGTGGCCGGCGGGGCACTTTCTAAAATGTTACCGGACTATACCATAGTGAGCGCCTCGGCCTGCAAGCAAAACCACTGGGCCGAACCTACCACCATCGAGGCCGTCGATGACGCCCTGGACAGCCTCGCCAAACGCCAGAAAAAAGACATCGACGAAATTTCGCTGATCGGAATCTCGGACGGTGCTCTTGGAGTAATCGCCTACTCCCTCTGGGGCAAACGTAAAATCAAAGACCGCATTCTCATAAGTTCTTATGGCGAATCCCTCGGACCGGCGGCACAGGTCGCAGGGCAACCCGCCCTAAAAAAAGGCCGCTGGAGATTTATCCAAGGCGGAGCCGACCGGCTATACCCCACCGAAAAGAGCGTTCCCTGGATCCAGGAATTCTGCAAAGCCGTAGATACCAATTGCGACCTCAAGTTCGA
The DNA here is from genome assembly GCA_017550445.1 of Fibrobacter sp. The sequence goes on along the minus strand of JAFZOV010000138.1, from coordinate 10,531 downwards.
CCCCCAGGGCGAACACGATTGGAGCTATTGGCAAAACAAGCACAAAGACTGGATTTTGGAGATTTTTTCCAAATAACCCTTGACAAAGAGGGCAAAAATTTCAAAATTTGGCTTACCCCACGCGGATGTGGTGGAACTGGTAGACACGCTAGATTCAGGTTCTAGTGCCTGCAAGGGCATGAAGGTTCAAGTCCTTTCATCCGCACTGAAAAACCGTCGAAGCAATTCGACGGTTTTTTTTATTCTCACCTTTTTCTATCTTCCCCCTCATGGATAATTATGAAGATTTTTTCACCGAGGCGTTCGAGACTGCAACCCTCAAGGGAAAGCTGGTCACGCTGAAAGGCGTTCGTGAAAACGCTGCAGGGGCAGCTTCGGCAGAAAACGTCTTCGCTACCATTGAAGGTTCCCGCGACTTCTTGGCCGAACACCTTCCATGGATTCCCGAAACCGACATTTTCGACCTCAAGAAAAGAATCCGGTCGTGGGTATTGAACGAACGATTCGGCCAAGGCGGTTGCTGGCTCATTTTCAAGAACTCGCCCACCGATCCCGAAGGAGAGTTCGCCGGATCCATCATGATGGACGTGAACCTGCGAAACCATTCCGCCACCTTAAGCTACTGGCTTGCCAAAACGTTTACCGGGCAAGGCCTGATGACCGAATCGGTAAAACTCATCATCAAATTCGCATTCGAGCACCTAAAGCTCAACCGCCTTGAACTTTTAGTCTCTGTCCACAATGGCAAAAGTGCCGCCGTCGCCAACCGCTGCGGGTTCATGGAAGAGGGCATAAACCGCGATTATGAGCTAATAAACGGCAAATTCGTGGATCACAGGCGTTTTTCGCTACTTTCCCGCGATGTTTACTAATGGTTACTAGGGTAAACGGGAATCTTAAAATATATTTGTTTTTCAGGGGTGAATTCTTCTATTTTTTTTAATATGGAAAATGGAGAAAAGCAGAAACTCGTAGAACCGGATATCCTGCAGTACACGAACTACAGGGTATTCTTGCGTGATTATTACGAGTATAAAAAGAAAACCTCGACCGCTTTCAGTTTGCGGTTCTTTGCCGAGAAGGCAGGGCTTTCTAGCCACGCCCACTTAAAACTTGCTATTGACGGCAAACGCAACATTACCAAAAACACGGTCACCAAGCTTATTCATGGTCTGGGTCTCGAAAACCAACGTGCCGCCTATTTCGAAAGCCTCGTGTTCTTCAACCAGGCCCAAACCGACGCCGACAAGCAAATTTACTACGCCCAGCTCATCAAGGCCAGCCCCCGTTCCAAGCTGCACAAGATGGACAAGGCTCAATTCCGTATCTTCCAGGAATGGCACCACTCCGTAATTCTTGAAATGGTAGGGCTCAAGGATTTCAGGCCCATTCCCGACTTAATTTCTAAAAAGCTCCGCGGGCTCGTTACCCCCGCCCAGGTCACCGAATCGCTCCAGTTGCTCTTGGAACTGGGACTTCTAATCAAGACCGCCAACGGATACCGCCAGCGCGACCCCCTGATTACGACCGATGACGAAGTGCAGGACATGATGGTCAAGATGTACCATTTCCAGATGCTCAAACTCTCGGCCACCATGCTTGCAGACCTTCCGGGGACCGAAAGGGACATTTCTGCGCTCACTTTTGGAATTAGGCGCTCAGATTTCCCCAATTTGAAAAAACATTTACAACTAATGCGAAAAGAACTACTAGATTTCTCTGCAAAAGCCGGAGAAGCAGAAGATGTTGTGCAAATCAACATTCAGCTCTTCCCCTTGACCCGAGGAGTGTGATGAAATTCTTTTTGTCCATAGCATCGATTGCCGCTTACGCCGCTTTGTTTTTGTCTTTGGTAGCTTGTTCCAATGACAAGTCCATGACCGGTATCGAAATTGGCAACCCGTCGCTTGCCGATATTGACACCGTCGGGAAAGATACAACGGATAAGGATACCTCAGTCAAGGACACATCGACTAAAGATACCATCATCAAGGACACGACTGTTAAGGATACTTCGAACAAGGACACCTCCTTCAAGAAGCAGCCCGCTCTTCCGCTTGTTGCAGAATTCTCTGTAGACTATTCCGAAACGAAGCGCAAGGCTCTCGCCAAGGAAACAGAAAAGGACGAAGCGGTCCTGCTGGATTCCTTCTCGCTGGTTCTGACAGAACTGCGTTCGTTCTCCAGCTACTATTATACCACCGTGTTTGTCGACCCCGTTGTCGGCTTGCAACTTTGGCCTTACGAAAACAAGCCTAACGAAACACTGGAAATCTCGTTTACCCAGGGATCGGCCGTCAAGGATCATTTCAAGGACATCGACCTGCAAGAAGAAGGCTACCTCAAAGAAATGGGAGTTTCCTTTAGCCCCAGCAAGTCCGCCGCCATTTACGGACGGGCCAAGGTTGACGACAAATACGTTCCGTTCGTGTACAGTCTTTCGAACTTCCAGTCGTTCATGCTCCGCTACCATTACTCGCAGCTCGACACTGCGGGCGGCAAGGCAAACTTGTCCGTAATATTCCGCGTCAAGACGTTCATCAAGGATATTGACTTCTCTACGGCAGAAATCGGCAAGGACAAGACGATTCGAATCGACGCCAAGAACAACGCCGACTTGTGGGAAAAACTGAACAGCCAATTTGTTCCGAGTTTCCAGTCGCTCCGCTACGACTACAAGACAGCAGAAGGCGATTCCATTTCTGACTATGTTATGGACATATGGGAAGGCATTGCCGCAAAGCCCCATGAAAATACGATTATCAACGGAAATTTCCAGTCACCGTTTACCACCGATTGGATTTTAATGAACCAGTTCAGCGGCAAGGCCGACACGACGGTAATCATCGAGAAGGGCACTAAAGAACGGATCATGCAAGTAGACGTTACGGAAGGCGGCAGCCACTCCTACAGCGTCCAGCTGATTCAAGAAAACGTGGCCTTGATTGCCGGCGTAAGGTACCAGTGCGTGTTCACGATTTGGTCCAGTGAAGAAGGCCAAATCACCGCCAGAATCGGTTCGTACAACACCTACGAAACCATCGGTTTCCAGGAACATGTTCAGGTCCAGACAACAGGCCATTCTGTAGCAATCACCTTTATTCCCGAAGTGAGCGATCCCTTCGCAAGGTTCGAACTGAACCTGGGCGGATCCGAACGAACCTTCTGGATTAAAGAAGTTCAAGTCATCCGCCTGGAATAAATTCTAAATTTAGGCCACTATGGCAACTATTCCTACCCGTAAAGACAATCTCGTTATCGAGAACATTCGCCCCCAGATTGAAGGCGGGCGTTTTATGCTTAAGCGTGAACCTGGCGACACCGTCACGCTTACCGCAGACATTTTCCGCCACAGCCATGAAAAGTATGACGCGGCGATTTTCTACCGCCACGACTCCAAGAAAAAATGGGAAAAGGCTCCCATGCACTTTGTCGATAACGACCAGTGGGAAGGCTCCTTCACGGTCAACAATATCGGCTACTACGAATACAAGATTTGCGCCTGGACCATTGAGCCCAAGGACGAACCGACCGAAAGCCCCGTAATGAAGCTCCGCGTGGATCCTTCGTACTCCCGCATCGGCACATGGTACGAAATGTGGCCCAAGAGCCAGGGTACCGACCCGACCAAGAGCGCCACCTGGAAGGACTGCGAAAACCAGCTCGACTACATTGCCGGTCTCGGCTTCGATACCGTTTACCTGGTACCGATTCACCCGATTGGCGTCACCAACCGCAAAGGTGCAAACAACGCCCTGCACGCCAAAGTCGACAAGAAGGGCAAGCCGCTCGAACCAGGTTGTCCGTACGCTGTCGGCAACAAGAACGGCGGCCACTACGACGTGGACCCCGAACTTGGAACGATGAAGGACTTCGAGCATTTCGCCAAAGCTGCCCGCAAGAAGGGTCTCCGCTTGGCACTCGACATCGCCTTGAACTGCAGCCCCGACCACCCGTATGTAAAATCACACCCGGAATGGTTCTACCACGAACCCGATGGCAGCATCAAGTTTGCCGAAAACCCGCCCAAGAAGTACGAAGACATTTACCCGTTCGACTACTACAACAAGAACTACAAGGCCCTGTGGCAGGAAATCGAAAACATTATCTTGTTCTGGGCCGACAAGGGTGTTGAAATTTTCCGTATCGACAACCCGCATACCAAGCCCTTCCCGTTCTGGGAATGGCTGATTGCAGATGTCAAGGAAAAGCGCCCGGAACTCGTATTCCTCGCTGAAGCCTTCACACGCCCGAAGATGATGCATCGCCTGGCGAAGTCCGGCTTCGATATGAGCTACACTTACTTCGCCTGGCGCAGCGCCAAGTGGGAATTCGAACAGTACCTCAAGGAACTCACGCAGTCTGACGCCAAGGAATACATGCGCGGCATCTTCTTCCCGACGACTCCGGACATTTTCCCGAAGTACCTCGCCTACAAGGGCCCGAACGCCTTCAAGCAGCGCTACTTCCTCGCCGGTACGCTCAGTAGCCTTACAGGCATGTACAACGGCTATGAGCTCTGCGAAAACATTCCAAGCCCCATCAAAGAAGAACTGCAGGACAGCGAAAAATACCAGTACAAGGTTCACAACTGGGCAGGCCCCGGCATTCAGGACTTTGTGCGCCGCGTGAACACTGCCCGTCAGGAACATGTCGCCCTGCAGGAATACGACAACCTCGACTTCCATTACTGTGCCAACGACCAGCTGATGGTCTACTCCAAGAAGTCCGGTGAAGACGTTATCTTGTGCGTATGCAATATGGACATGGACAACGCCCAGGAAGGCATGGTGGAACTCGACATGAGAAAGCTCGGCCTGAACGACGATTCGTTCTTCTTCTTGCGCGACTTGATTACCGACGAAAGTTTCGTGTGGCGTGGCAACAAGAACTTTGTTCGCCTAGACCCAGCCAAGGCTCCCGGCCACTTGCTCGTGCTCAAGAAAATCTGATAACAATGTGTGATGTGTAATGTGTGATGAGAAAAGACTTTCTCATACCTCACAAATTAACAACACTAAGCTCAGTTTGCATAAAAAATGGAAGTTGTCTTCGCAACTTCCATTTTTTATATATATTGGTAGTATGATTGATATTTATTTGCTTGCTAAAAATCCGCTCGTTTTTCAGAAACAACGCACCATCACCTCGGCATACATCGATGTGTCGAGCAAGATGGGTCTTGCGCAGACGGTGCTCATGGTGCAGGACAACTTCACCGAAAATTTCGGCACCCTCAAGATGGACAATTTCTGCGTCAATGAAAAGGGCGGTTACTGGGCAATCACCAAAGCGAAGTTTAAATTTTTCCAGCGTCCTTACTGGCGCGACAAGGTGGTGACGACATCGTTCCCCGCTGACAACGCCCCCATTCGCACTTACGAAAACACAGCGATTACCACCGTCGAAGGCGAACCGATTATTCTTGCCGTACAGGAAGCCTGCTGTCTAGACTTGGAACGCCACCGTCCCATGAAACTTTCTGCCGTGGACTTTCCCACAGAAGGCGCCCCCGAGCCCTTCATGGACAACAAGTTCACCAAGTTCGCCGTGGAACCCGAAGAATACCAGGAAGTGTATCGTCAGAAGGTGCTGCCCCAGCACATCGACATGTCCCACCACATGAACAACATCGCATACGTGAAGCTTTCATTGAACGTGTTCAGTGCTGCCGACATCGAGCTTTGCATCCCCTCGATGCTGGAAGTCCATTTCTTGGGCGAAACCCGCGAAGGTCAAGAAGTCACCATCTACCGAGCCGACAAGCGCGGCGCCACCTACATGAAAATAGAGGACGAGACAGGTCGCCAAGTTTTCGAGATGAAGCTCAAGATGAAATAATCTTAAAATTTCTGAAAAAATTCCGGACGATGAAAATCCGGCTTTTCGGTTTCAATACCAAAGGCGCTCAGGTAATGGGGCGTCTTTGCTTTATCGGCACACTTGTAAAGGTTGCCTTTCAAGGAAACGCCATCAAAACTCTTTAGGCCGAACAGAGTTGCCGGAATCTGAACCGTCATGCCCCAGCAAACCAAATTCCCAGCTACGCTAGCAAGTTCCTTAGTGCGAACGACGGAATCAATTTCCGCCTGCGTAAGCTTGGTACGAGAATGACGATCGGGCCCCCTTGCCGCAAGCAAGTAGCCGCGGCATGTAGTTTCGAAGTTGAAATATTCCGCAGGGTTTGCCGGATTCTCTAAAAAAATCTCGACGCAGGAATCTTCCCAGCTGGAGCCATTATCTTCCATGACTTCGGAACGAAAACAATCCGAAGGTTCTTCCACAGAAAAGCGGACAGTAAAGTAATCCGCAGAAAGTTCCCATTCGGCAAAAACCGTCGGAAGAGATATTCCTTGATTCGCCACCCAGTTCATATTCGGTTTCAAGAGCATGTTTAAAAGGTAGTAAAGTGATTTAATCAGTGTTTAAATCAGTGATTTAATCACTCCCCGGATTTTCACATTTAGCAAATTCGTTTTTTTTCGCCAATATTCTGCAACCGTAAAAATGGCACGCTTTTTGCAAAACGGAATTGCTTCTAAAAAGCAAGAACCCATACAAACTAGGAGGCCGCAATGGCTGTAAAAGAAAAAACTCACGAAAAAGAAAAGAAAGAATGGAATGCATCCGGTGCATTCGACTGTCTCGCCGTCACCAGCGTCCAGGTTTACCCCTTTAGAGAGGGACCTTCCATGGGACATATCAAGGGGCTCGCATCTATTGTACTCAACGACCAGTTTTTAATTCGCGGTCTCCGAGTCATGGAAGGTGAAAACGGCATGTTTGTGGGATACCCCGTAGACCCGTTCTTTAAGGGCGAAGAATACCGCAATGTCTGTGTTCCAATGGCAAGGAATCTGCGCGAACATATTGAAAACTGCGTCCTTGAAAAATACCAGGCTTCCGTAGTGTAGGCAGGTCATTATGTTCCGTCGAATCCGCTCTTATTGTCTGTTCGGTATCAAGGCGGTCCCGGTAAGCGTCGAGGTAGACGCCTCGCAGGGACTGCCGGGTTTCACTTTGGTTGGTTTGCCCGACAATGCAGTAAGAGAGTCTAGAGAGCGCGTCATTTCAGCCATTCGCTCCATAGACAAAGTGGTGACGGGTTTCCGTACCACGGTAAACCTGTCACCCGCGGATTTGCGGAAAGAAGGGAGCGCCTTGGATTTGCCATTGGCAATAGGGCTGTTAACTGCGACCGAAGAGATTGAAATTCCCGATTTGGAACACCTCGTTTTTGTAGGGGAACTTTCGCTAGACGGTCAGTTGAAGCCAATCCGAGGCGTTCTTTCCTTCGCCATGAGTTTGTCCGAAAAATCAAAAGACATCCTAGTTATTCCAAGAGCAAATGAGCAGGAAGCATCCCTAGTCGAAGGCATTCGCTATGTATGCGCAGACACGCTCAAGGAATGTGTCGAAAAGATGGAAAGCGGAGCCGCAAATGCCGCGCAATGGGCGAAGGGGTTCAAGGACCAGGATAAATATTTAAATGTTCCCAAGGACATTCCCGACTTTAAAAATGTGGTAGGCATGGAAGGTGTAAAGCGCGCCCTAGAAGTTGCCGCTGCAGGAGCACACAATTTCCTTATGGTTGGCTCGCCCGGAGCGGGCAAGACCCTGTGCGCCAAATGCCTGCCAGGCATTTTGCCCGAAATGACAGAGCTTGAAATCCTAGAAACTTCCCGAATTCATTCATGCGCTCGCTCCGCAGGAGAAGCAGAAGATTTCAAGCCTGTCATGGTCCGCCCGTTCCGTACCCCCCACCACAGCGCATCCATGGTGTCGCTGGTGGGGGGTGGCACCCGGCTAAAGCCGGGTGAGGCGAGCCTCGCCCACAACGGCGTGCTGTTCCTCGATGAACTGCCGGAATTTAACCGCACCGTTCTGGAAGCCCTCCGCGAACCTATGGAAGAAGGTAAAATTTCAATCAGTCGCGCAAGCGGTACAGTCACTTGGCCCGCAAGGTTCATGATGGGAGCGGCCATGAACCCTTGCCCCTGCGGTTACGCCATGGACCCCAAACGAGCCTGCACCTGCCTGCCCGAGGCACGCAAACGCTACCAGGAAAAAATCTCGGGCCCGCTCCTGGACCGTATCGACATCCAAGTGAGCGTACCGTCCGTCGAAGCCTCGCAATTCGGCAGAAAGACCAACGCCGAGTCTTCGGCGGAAATACGCAAGCGTGTTTGTAACGCCCGCGAAATTCAGCGCAGACGCTTCGCCAGCACGCCTTTCAAGACGAACGCAGAAATGTCATCGGACTTTGCCAAAAAGAGTTGCAGACTTTCAGCAGAAACAGAAAATTTCGCTATCAACGCCGCAGACCGAATGGGTCTCAGTGCCCGCGGCTATTACCGACTATTAAAGGTCGGCAGAACTATCGCCGACCTCCGAAAATCAGATTCCGTTGAAATTATAGACCTATCTGAAGCTTTGCGCTACCGCGCGTTTCGCAGTTAGCGAAGCACCTTGATACTGGACTCAGCACCTGCGCTCTGCGGGATTGCCAAAGGCTTGCGCACAGATACTTCGGCTGCAACAGTCTTAGGGTAGTGGTTCAAGATATACTTGGCCGTTTCGACGACCAAGGTTTCTTCTAACTGGAAGGACGACCTGCAGACAAAGTCCTGCACGTCGTCAGCGAGTTGCACATAATCAATAGAATGGGCAAGATCTTCATTTCGGGCGGCCAGAGTAAAATCGAGCCACACCGAAACATTCATCACAACCGGCTGCACATTTTCGCGCTCATACGGAAGCGTACCGATAATGCAGTTGAATTCCAAATCACGTATTGTGATTTTTCCGGTTTCGACTACCATACGAAGAGTACGACAGCACCTGCAATGGCTGCGGCAGAAACACCGAACCAGATGTTACGGGCGGAGGCGTAAGAATCCTGGGTCTTCTTGTTTTCGTTCATACGGTTCTGCAGGGAGCGCAGATCTTGTGTATGCACATAGCCCACCATAATTTCTTCACACGTGGCGTTGCCTTCGCACTTAGACACGGTTTTCGAATACAAATCGCTCAGTTTGTCGTAAGCATCCCGAGCTTCGTTAGCCTTGCTATGCTGCATGACACCGATCACGGCAGAAGTCACGGCCAAAGCGGAAAGACCGACTGCCGTCCAGAAACGGACTTCGTCAGCAATACCGAAACGGTCGCCCACATCCTTGGCAGCATCACTTGCAGCATAATCACGATTGTCTGCAGAGTTATCAACCGGAGCGGAAGTCTTGTAAGAAGAGTAATCGTCGTCATCTTCTTCACAATCCGGATCGTACTCGTCACATTCCTGAGCCTTGCTACTAGGAACGGCGGGAGCGGCAGCAACGGTTTCTTCCTCTTCTTCGTCAGCAATAGGAGCAGAGCCCTTCAGATCCACCGGCTTGCCATCGATATACGCAACTGCAGAAGAAAGACCAGGAGCATAAACAGCCTTACCATCGAAGTAAACCTTTTCGACATCCTTGTCGGCGGCCTGTCCACGACGGGTATAGAGCTTGGCTGAGACCAACTTGGAGTAATCAACGCCTTCTGCGACCATGGGAGTCATGGAAGAAAGGTCACCCTTGCCACCCTGGTAGAGCTGGTAAGACGTTTCAGATTCGCCAAACGGGTCTTCAAACTTTTGACGGACGACCAAGCGGCCAGACTGCAGAGTTGCAACTTCATCTGCCGGAGCGACTTTCAGTTCGCCACCAAATTCAGCAACAATGTAATCATCGGGAGAGCCCGCATCTTTAGCAGAAAATTCTTCGATATCGTATATACCGGCAAAAGCGGATACGACGGACAGACAAAGGACCATCAAAAGTGAACGTTTCATTTATTACTCCAAAAGGTCTAATTTTTGTTGGAAATATATAAAAAAATGTGAACAAGCGTACTAAAATAATGGTTTAATAACATACTATCGTACACATAACGTTCTCTGCCAGCCACTTTGTTTATCAATGTTTACAGACTAGTGCGGAATGCAAAGCGGGGCGTTACGGGGGTGGCGTCTGAACCCCCGTTAGAAAGGGTAGCGGATGTTAATTGGAGATCCCCGCCTGCGCGGGGATGACAATCAACAGAAGCGAGGGAAAGGCTTTCCCCTCCTGTCCACTTTCTACCGCCTACTGTCTACTATTTACTATATTATACCGCGTAAAATTTTAACCTAAACAGAGGATTGCTACAATGGCAAAGCTTTCTATCGTAGATCTCGAACTCGCCGGCAAGCGCGTGTTCATCCGTGTTGACTTCAACGTTCCGCAGGACAAGGTGACTGGCGAAATCACCAACACCAAGCGTATCGAAGCCGCTCTCCCGACCATCCAGTACGCTCTCGACAAGGGTGCAGCAGTCGTGCTCGCTTCCCACCTGGGACGCCCGAATGGCGAAAAGAACATGAAGTACACGCTCGCTCCGGTTGCAAAGAAGCTCGAAGAACTCATCAAGAAGCCGGTGAAGTTCCTCTCTGACTGCGTTGGTCCGGAAGTTGAAGCTGCCTGCGCCGCTATCAAGCCGGGTGAAATCATCC
>JAFZOV010000137.1 GCA_017550445.1 Fibrobacter sp. | reverse complement strand
TCGGTGCCGGTATCCATTACCCTCGGTGCGGCGGTGGGGGTGGCCTGCGGTTACGCCCTGGTGTGGTTCTTTAAGCATAAGCACATGCGCGACACGGTGAAGGTGCTGATTATTTTGAGTTTCGCCTTCTTGTTGAACGAACTGGAGCATGACATTAGCCATGTGGTGCCGTTCAGCGGCATGATTGCGGTGGTGGCGATTGCGGCCTGCATTTACGGGAAACACCCGGAGCTTGCCAAGCGAATTAGCGGTAAGTTCACCAAATTCTGGGTCGCGGCCGAAATCATCTTGTTTGTGCTGGTCGGTAGCGCCTTGGATGTGGCTTACGCCTTTACGGCGGGAATCGGCGCTATTTTCGTGGTGCTTGGGGCCATGTTCTTTAGAATGGCGGGCGTAGCGATTTGCATGTGGCGTACCCCGCTGAATTACAAGGAACGGCTGTTCTGCATGCTGGCCTACGTACCGAAGGCGACTGTGCAGGCCGCTATTGGCGGCGTGCCCTTGAGCTTTGGGCTTGCGTGCGGCAACAATGTGCTCACGCTTGCAGCAGTGGCGATTATGGTAACGGCGCCGCTCGGAGCCATTTTTATCGACAAGACTTACAAGCGGCTTGTGCCTGTAGATTCGGTGAATACCGAGAACGCTTAAGCGAGTTCGTTAACAGCTTCGAGGTATTCGTCGAGAGTTTTAGATTTCTCGATTTTCTTGCGGGTCTTTTTGGACAAGTCTACGTACGTCCAGAAGGGGCGGATTTTGTCTAGAATTTGGGCGTTGCCCTGTAAGCGGCGGGCGTAGTCGGCCGCGATGTCGGCGTGGATTTTCAGAAGCGTTTCGGTCGTAGAGCCGCAGGGGAGTCCGGCGTACTGCGCGGCAAGAATCGGATTGGCGAGGAGGCCCCTGCCAATCATGAATCCGGAGAGTTTCGGGTAGCGGGTCTCGATATACTGAATCTGCTTGAGGTCGGTGATGTCGCCGTTAAAAATCAGCGGGTGCTTGCATTCGGCATAGAACTTGTCGAAGGTCTCGAAGTCTAGCGCGCCTTTGTACTGCTGGATTCCGATTCGCGGATGAAGGGTGATGTGGGCGAGGGGTGCCTCGTTCAGGAGCGGTAACAGCTGCAGGCATTCCTCCGGAGAGGTTAGCCCGAGGCGCATCTTGATGCTGAATTTGAGGTCGCTGGAGGCGGCTTGGCCTGGTTGGCTCAATGCACTTATGGCGTCGAGGATTTCGCGGACTTTTTCGGGGTGCGGGAGGATTCCGGAGCCCCGGCCCGATTTGGTCTGCATGGGGTAGGGGCAGCCCATGTTGATGTCGATTTCCTTGAAGCCAAGCTGTGTGACGGCTTTGGTTAGAAGGTTGAATTCTTCGACATCGCGTACGATAATCTGGGGGATTAGGTGGTAGGGGTGCTCCGCCTGCAAATCGCGGAGGTCCTTGGCCCGGACTTCGCCTTTTTCCAGCCTAAGAAAGGGGGTGTAGTAGGTGTGGATTCCAGGGGCGAACTTGCTGTGGGCTAGCCGGTAAGCCGATTCGGTAAATCCCTGGAGCGGGGCGAAGTGAATGGGGAGCATGGTTACGAGCAGCGCAAGACTTGGCCCGGACGGATGGTGTTGCCCTTGATGCCGTTCAGCTGCTTGAGGCGGGTAACGGAAATGCCGTACTTGCGGGCGATTTTGCCGAGGCAGTCGCCGCGACGCACCTTGTAGTAGCGGTGCTTGGACAGTTCCTTCTGGTATTCGTCTTCGACGGCCAGCAACTGCTGGGGTTCAAGCGTAATGAGGGCGCTCTGGAATGTGCCTTCTTCGAAGTTGAAAATCGAGGACGGGTCAATGTGGGTGCCGTGGTACTTCATTTCGAAGTGGAGGTGGGCACCGAAGGAACGGCCCGTGTTACCACCGACACCGATGGTATCACCGGCCTGGAGGGTATCGCCGACGTTCACCTGCCAGCTGGCCAAGTGGGCGTACAAGGTGGTCAGGCCGTTGCCGTGGTCAATAATGACGTACTTGCCGTAGCCCTTGCGGCGTCCCTGGTTGCGAACCTTGGTGACAACTCCTGTAAAGGCGGCTACGATGGTGCGGTCTTCACCGTGGCAGAGTCCCATATCGACACCGCGGTGCATGCGGTAGGTGCGAATGCCGTAAGGTGCAGAAATGCGTCTGCTTGCCGTGGGCACAAAGGCGGTGGTCATGTCGAGGGTCAGCTTCTGAAGAACATCAATGGAATCGGAGCCGGCGTCGGCCATGTCGGCGTCCAGTTCTGCATCCGCTTCTTCCTGGCTCATTTCGGTGGCGCTGTCGGTACTGTCTGTATCCGATTCGGTATCATCTGCGGCGGCAACCATGTCGGTGCTTTCAATTTCGGAGTCTGCGTCAGCAACATCGTTGGCGGCGTTTTCGGAATTGCCGGCGTCGGCTTCATCGATAATAGGGTTGCCGGTAAATTCACTTTCGGTTTCGGGGGGCGTTAAAGAAACTGCCTCTGAATCTGTAGTTGGGGTCGTTTCTTGGGCAGCGTTATTGTTACCGGCGCAAGCTGAAAAAAGTAGAACAGATAACAGTAGAAAACCAAACATTCTCATAGATTTCAGCAATATAATATATTTCACTGACTTTTAAAACTTTTATTTTCCTCACGCCCGCCTGAGTGTAAGATGTTCTATACAATCATGGGTTTTTAGGGAGATTTGGCCATGCCAGTGATGTATTTTTTTCTAAATTTGGCGCGTCAGGGCCTATCTTTGTTAGACGAAAGAACGCCCGCTAGGGCGGGCTACAGACGAAAGACGAAAGAAAAACGAAAAATAAACATTTTTTTATACAAGAAAAACTCTCGTCTCTCGTCTCTCGTCTCTCGTCTTTCTAAATTTGCTCGCATAAAAATCAAAAGGATTATAATATGGCAAAGAAAGTCCAGGATGCCCTCAAGGACATCATCTCCCTCTGCAAGCGCCGCGGATTCATTTTCCCGGGCTCCGAAATTTACGATGGCCTCGCCAACACTTGGGACTACGGTCCGTATGGTGTGGAACTCAAGCGCAACATCAAGAACCTTTGGTGGAAGAAGTTTGTGACCAGCCGTCAGGATGTGCTCGGTCTCGACAGCTCCATTCTTTTGAACCCCCGCGTGTGGAAGGCTTCTGGCCACGTGGGTAACTTCTCTGACCCTCTCGTGGACTGCCTCGCATGCCACGAACGTTTCCGCGCTGACCAGCTGCTCGAAGAAAAGCTTGGCGAAGGCTGCTGCGCCGGTAAGAATTTTGACGAAGTCCACCAGATGATGATGGACAACAAGATCGAATGCCCGACTTGCGGCAAGACCGACTGGACCAAGCCCCGCGCTTTCAACCTCATGTTCCAGACCGAAATCGGCGTGATCGAAGGCGAAGGCAACAAGGTGTACCTCCGTCCGGAAACCGCCCAGGGTATTTTCGTTGACTTCAAGAACATTGTCGACAACGTCCGCCCGCGCATTCCGTTCGGTGTCGGTCAGATCGGTAAGTCTTTCCGTAACGAAATCACTCCGGGTAACTTCATCTTCCGTACCCGTGAATTCGAACAGATGGAACTCGAATTCTTCTGCGAACCGGGCACCGAACTTGACTGGTACAACTTCTGGCGTAAGTACTGCTTC
>JAFZOV010000136.1 GCA_017550445.1 Fibrobacter sp. | reverse complement strand
GTCCTTGTATTCCATGGCAAACTTGGAAAGCTTGTCCATCACGCGGCAGAGACGCTTGCGGACCATGATAAGGCCCTGCTGCATCTGGATGAGGTCGGTGTTGTCACCCACGAAGGCGGAGGTTGCACCCAGGTGGATGATGCCCTTGGCCTTCGGGCACTGAACGCCGTAAGCGTACACGTGGCTCATCACATCGTGACGGCGGCGCTTTTCTTCTTCCTCGGCGACTTCAAAGTTGATATCGGTGGCGTGGGCCTTGAGTTCGTCCACCTGTTCCTGCGTAATCGGCAGCCCAAGTTCCATTTCGGATTCGGCGAGATAGATCCACAGCTTGCGCCAGGTCTGGAACTTATACTGGGGGCTGAAGAGGAAGCTCATTTCCTTGGAAGCATAACGCTTGATAAGCGGGCTTTCGAATTGATCACGCATACTTATGTCCTTTGTTGAATTTTACAAGGATAAATGTAGAAAATCACTTAAATTCCGGTGCGATAGTCATTATCATATTCACGCCATGCAGGCCATGGAACCCGAACTGCAAACTGAAAAGGTAAAGATCCGGTCTACGGACTCGAATACCAAAGCCCCAGGAGTTGTAATAATGGTCCTTGCTCCACTTGTTAAGTTTTGGTGCGATCATCGCATATTCATCGAACAGCACGCCATCGACAAACAAGTCTACCGGCCAACGGTATTCCACACTCAAAGACATCAAATTATGCGTTGTCCATTTATCGCTATAGCCACGCAAGGGAGTATTGGCGTTCACATTGATAAATGCATCGTGAGGGGCGCCTCCCTCTTCCATTTCCCAAAGGCTTACCAAACGGTATTGCAGGGCTATCACTCGGCGTTCAAAAAGCGTATTGCGAACCTGTTCGGGGCGCCAAACACGCACTACTTCATCCCAAGAAAAATCGGTATAGAACCGTCGATTTTCACGAGCTTCCTTTACCGAAAACACATAATTTTGGGCGTTTCCTAAATAGAAATAGTGCTGAAAAATA
The DNA here is from genome assembly GCA_017550445.1 of Fibrobacter sp. The sequence continues at coordinate 29,921 of JAFZOV010000136.1, read as the reverse complement.
AATCGAGTTGTCCAATAATCATGATTCAAGCCGCCATCCTTAATGACCTTGTCTTTATCGGATTCTGGCATAATTCCCAAATCTTCGTACCGCACACCGGAATAGTCGCCCACAAAGGTATAGTCGCCCTCCAGCACCACACGGGATCCACGGGAAGGGGCATACGGAGCATCAAGGTTATCGTACACAAGTGAGAATCCCACCGGGACCTGGTTTACCTTCTGGTACAGGCCACGGTCTTCAATTTTAAATTTATCGCTTATCAGCACCGAATCCTGAACATCCGGATGGCTTGCCCGCCCACAAAAAAGAGAAGTCCAGATTTCAGCATTCCAGTTGGCTGAACTGGTTAAGGGCGCTCCCAAACGCCAGGTAAACTGGTAACTGGAATCGGGCTGTAAATAGTTTTCCTTAGTCTCGGGAATCGTAAAACGATTGTCGCGATCCAGGTCTATATCGTACCTAAAGCCGCCAAAAAAACGGGTTCCAAACAGGGAATGCTTTGTATAGCGAGCCGTCAAGCCCACGTCTCCATTGGCAAAATACTCCCCTTGCAAGACAAGGTAATCTTTGTCGAGGAACACACTGCGGTGGCGATAATTCATGCCGACCATGGTTCGCGAACCCGGCTTAAAATTAAAACTGGGGTAAACCATGATCTTGTAGTTTTCGCCGAAAGAAATCAATTCAACAGTCTTTTCAATGACTCCGTTCTTAAAGGCGTAGTCCACAGGTTTCGCAATCGGGTAAATAAGGCCATTCAAAAAAGGCTGGATTATATGTTCAACCGGCCACATCAAGGCCGATTTTTCAGAACTTTCATCACTATCGCTATCTTCTGCAAAGAGCGGAACAACGCCAAACAACCATAGCGAGGCAAAAACAAAAACCCAGAGACTTCGCGACTCCCTTTTTAACATGCCCCTAATTTAGCTTATTAATTCGAACAAAGAATATAATAGTTATATTATTTATATGTTTTCGGCTTTTGCCAAATTAATCCGTAAGATAGCCCACTATCCCAAAACAATGATTGGGCTATTCCTCGCTATTACACTTGTATGTATTTACCCTATCGAAAACCTTCGATGGGAAATTCAGTTGCAAGACACGCTTAAGGGCCACGAGGTAGAAGAAGACTACCAGACCATCGAGAAAGCCTTCGGTGGTCTCGGCAGCCTGACAGTCGTCATTCAATCTAAAGACAGTGCCGCCAACTATAACTTTGCCCAAAAATTGGCATGGGAGCTCGAAAAAGATTCTACAGTCCACTATACCGAATACGACACGGATCTGGACTTTTTCAAGAAAAACAGGCTCCTGTATGCAAGTGAAAAAGACCTAGACCTGGTTATCGAAAAACTGGACAAAGTCAAAGACGAGCAGATCAAGAAACACAATCCGCTACTGGTAGACTTGTCCGAAGCGAAACCGGCCCCGCGCGACACCATCGAAATCATTTCTCAAATTGAATCCAAATATTTTAAAAACCTGCAACAGGATTTTTCCAACCAGCAGGGTTCCATTCGAGTCGTAGATATCTACCCCGCTACATCCGTTTCGGACTTGCAGGCCAACAGGGATTTGCTGACAAAAGTCGAAAATTTTGTCGAAGAAAACGGCGAAGGAATCAACATCTACTATACCGGGAAAGTCTACGATTCCATCAAAGCCGGCAAGGCGTTACTCCCCAAGGCAAAATTTGCCGGCGGCGTTGCCGCACTCATCATTCTTGTCCTCTTGATTATCAACTTTTACCGGCAACCCCAGTTGATTTTTATTTCGGCGATTCCCCTGGCCCTTCCGACCCTGTTCACCTTGGCCAGCGCCTACGTACTTTATGGCAGAATCAACCTGTTTACGCTTTCTCTTGGCCTTTTGCTGCCGGGGCACGCCTGCCAGATTTTGACCCACGTATTCACCCGCTACTTCCACGAACGTGAACGCAAGCTGAGTCCCGCCCTCTGTATCGAAAGCGCCCTGTTGGGAATCGGCCCTGTTGTTGCGGCATCGTCGCTTGTGATGGCAGGTCTGTTCAGCGCATTCATTCTCGTACCCCTGCCGGGTCTCAGAGAATTCGGGGTACTGGGTGCTATCGGAAGCATGCTGAACCTTTTGGTGTGCCCGCTCCTTACGGCATCCCTTTTGTTGCTCTTGCAGCGGAAAAAGCCCTTTGAAATTCGATTCGAGGGAATCTCGCCAAGGCACCGCAAACGTCTGTTTTCGTTCAAGACGAACTGGATTATCATTGTGACCATAAGCGTCGCAAGCGCTGCAGCCTGGCTTTACAGCGGAACAAATCTCACCTTCCTCTATGATTTCAAAAAAACCGAAATGCAATTGGAAGAACGTGAAGCCAAAGCCCTGATTGCAGAAACGGGTTTTTCGACTTACGACCCCATTATCGTAATGCTCCCCGATTCATCTTACAATGACGACCTGGTAGAAAACTTCGAACATCTGCAAAAGAAAGGACGTTTGAAAGATCTCGGCAAGATTTACACGCAGCACCAGTTCATGCCCAAGACCAGCGTCGAAAAGAAGCATAAGATTGAAACCCTTAAAAAGATGATATCGGATGATGTCCTTGCAAGGCTGAATCCAAAGGATAGCGCCGCTATTGTCGAAATGTTCGATAACTACGAAAGCGACGTCAAGGAATTCGAACTTTCCGAAAGCATCCGAAAGAAATTCACTGACAAAAACGGGAAGTCGGGCGTTTTCGCCTTCATCATTCCCAGTTCCGACCCGAACAACGGCCTTATCTGCCGCCGTATCGCCAAGCAGTTACAGCAAATTGACGGAATCCACGACAGAACCTTCAAGATTTGCGGAACACCGATTCTAAGAGCTTCGCTTCTGGATACCGTTCTTGGCAACATCAACAAATCCATTCTTCTGGGAACTATCCTGCTTTGGATAGTCCTCCTGATGTTCTACAACAAGCTGAGCCGCGCCTTCTTTACCTTACTGCCGTCCCTATTCGCCATGAGCTGGGTGACCATTCTGGTCCATGTATTCGACATCCAGATTTCGGCCTACAGTTCAATCGCCTTCGTTCTTTTGATTGGCGCCAGCGTAGACGGTTCCTTGCAGCTATGGTCTTCGTACTACGAAAAGCAAGGCGGTAACGCATGGACCGTTCTGCAGACAAAATTGATTTCGGTACTGATTGCCCAAGGAGCATCTTTTATTGGAGCACTCGCCATGCTGTTCTCTTCGCATCCGGGAATCAAGGGCATGGGACTGATTGCAGTACTTGGACTGGTTTGTATCTTCGTTTCTCAATTTACTATTTACCCCTTAGTGGCAAGCACCCTGGATGCATACCGCATTTTGAAAAAGGCTAAACACAAACATGAAAAACTTATCCGCTAGAACTTTGAACATAGCAGCATCGCTCACCGTCGCTATTGACACCTTGGCAAAACAGATGATTGCCGACGGCAAGGACGTGGTTAGCCTCGGTGCCGGAGAACCCGATTTTCCGACGCCCACCCCGATTCAAGATGCGGCTGTCAAAGCCATTCGCGAAGGCAAGACGCGCTATACCGCTCCCGTAGGCATTTTGGAAGTCCGTAAGGCTGTCGCAGAAAAGTTGAAGGTCGAAAACGGACTAGATTACAAGCCCGAACAAATCATCATGACGAGCGGCGCAAAGCACGCCGTGTTCAATTCGCTTGCAGCCTTGGTAAATGAAGGTGACGAAGTGATTATTCCGGCACCGTACTGGGTGACTTATCCCGAACTCGTGAAATGGCTCGGCGGAAAACCGGTAATTGTAAATACCAAAATCGAAGACGGTTTCAAGATCAAGCCCGAAGCATTAAAGGCTGCAATTACAGCCAACACCAAGGCGATTCTCTTGAACAACCCCTGCAATCCGACCGGAGCCGTTTACAGCAAGGCCGAGCTTGAAGCCCTTTCGAAAGTAATTGTCGAAAGCGACATCTACTGCATTTCGGATGAAGTTTACGAATACTTCACTTACGATACGGAATTCTGCTCCGCCGCAGCGCTCCCCGGCATGGCCGAACGCACCATCGTGATTAACGGATTCTCGAAGTCGCATTGCATGACCGGCTGGCGTATCGGTTACGATGCCGCCCCAGCAGAAATCGCAAAGATTATCGGCAAAATTCAGGGGCAGGCAACGCACCACCCAAGCAACGTGGCGCAGTATGCCGCACTCGGAGCTTTGCAGATGGACAAGAGCAATGTTCATGCGATGCAGACCGCATTCCGCAAGCGCCGCGACTATATGCTCAAGCGCACCGCCGAAATTTTGCCGGAACCTTGCCACGCTCCCGAAGGCGCATTCTACTTGTTTGCACCGGTCAAGAGTTTCTACGGCAAGAAGACTCCCGCAGGAAAGGTAATCGGCGGATCCATCGAGCTTTGCGAATACCTGTTGCAGTCGCAGGGCTTGGCGATTGTGCCGGGGGCAGCCTTCGGTGACGACAGCTGCGTACGATTCTCCTATGCAGCCAGCGATGAAACCTTGCAGAAGGCTTGTGATAGATTTATCAAGGGGTTGAAAGAGCTGAATTAAAAAGTAGTTACAAGTTCTGAGTTACTAGTTACTAGATTGCCTTAAACAAGATTCCTCTTGCATTTTAAGTTCTCTAGTAACTATTAACTAGTATCTAGTAACTGCACCGAAGGTGCCACAGATGCAGTCGTTTAGAATTATCACTCCGCAGATTGGCGAGCCGTTTACCATCGGTCGCAAGCCAGACAATTCTCTGGTGCTTGACAACCCGATGGTTTCTCGCTATCATGCGGTGCTGGAATTCGAAGACAAGCATTGGAAGCTGAAAAACCTCACGCAAAACAGCGTGACTCAAGTGAACGGCAACGATGTAGAAACCGCAATCCTAGAAGACGGCGACACCATTCTTATTGGTCCCTTGCAACTCCGCGCCACTCTCAAGCATGGGAATCTGCAACTGTTGCTCATGGAATCGGTGGAACGTGACCTGGTGCAAACCAAGAGCCTGAGCAGCACCTGGGAAACTCTAGACAGCCTTCACATGGACATTCCCGAAGGATGCTCCGCCAGAATCCATACCGGAAAGGCAGAAATCAGCTTTAAGGACAGAATCGTCAATACACAAGGGAAATCCACCCGTCTGCTTCAACTCGAAGACGGCAAGATGATTCGTCTTCCCGGCTGTACCATGAGTTTCGCGCAAGGTGAACTCACCTGCAAAAACCTGCCGCTCGGATTCGACGTCGAAGTGGAAAATTTGGATGTCTTTGCCGGAAAAAAGCAGTTGCTCAAGGGCATCGACTTTAAGCTGCGGGCCGGAGAAATCCTCGCCATCATCGGGCGCTCGGGCCAAGGCAAGTCAACTCTTTTGCGTCTGCTGCAGGGCAAGCATAAAAGCGGGCAAGATTCTTTCGTTAGCATTGGCAAGCGCGATTACCGCAACGAAGAAATCCGCAAGCACATCGCCTTCTTGGAGCAGGAACCAGAACTGCGCCGCGACTTGACCGTCAAGGAAACGCTCCTAGACGGTGCTAGAGTCGGCATGTCGAAGCAGGACTTTAAGCGCAACGCCGCGGGGCGACTTGAAAAGTTCAGTGAACTTTTCGGGCTGAGCGCAAGACTCGATAACTCCATTCGCACGCTCAGCGGCGGCGAATGCCGCCGAGTCGCCCTCGCCAAGGAACTCATGGGAAACCCGGGGCTGATTGTCCTCGACGAACCGCTTTCGGGACTTGACCCGTACAATTCCAAGATTCTCTGCACGCATTTAAAGCAGCTCGCCTTCCTCGGCCACACGATAATTCTGACGACCCACAGCTACGAAGCGCTTGATATCGCAGACAAGATTCTCGTTTTGCACCAGGGGCAGCAGGCCTTCTTCGGAAGCCCAAAGGAAGCTTACAACTACTTCGAAAGCGACGACCCCGAAGCCATTCTCAGCAACCTGAATGACGATACCGCCACCCAGTGGAAAACGGTCCTGCAAAAGCGCATCACCACGCCAATCAGGAGCACATCCGCACTCGAAGCCCTGATTCCAAGCTATTTTCCGAAAATCCACTTGTCTCCGGTTTTTCTGTACAAGCTTTCCATTACTGCCAAGCAATGGTTCCGAGACAAAGGCAAGTTCCTCACGCTCCTTTTGCAACCGCTCATTATTGGTTTCCTGTTCTCGCAAATATTCTCGAACCTGACTTCGCTCTGGATCGTGGCATTCGCCATTATTCTTTCGGCAAACTGGCTTTCACTCTCCCTTTCGATCCGTGAAATCGTCCAGGAAAAAGAAATCTTGCAGGCGGAATTCCGTAAAGGCGTTCCCATACTCCCGACGATTTTGGCCAAAGCCCTTTTGCCCACAGCGGTCGCCTTTGTCCAAACTCTCATCGTTTATGCCTTTGTTGGGTTCCGTACCCTCAATTGGCCATCTCCCCCGCAACTATTGCTTGTGATTTTACTGATGGTTCTCCCGCCTGTAGCCGTGGGACTTGCCGTGAGTTCGCTCACCAAAAACGCCGGACAGGCAAACGCAATGCTCCCGCTCTTGATTATTCCGCAAGTCGCCCTGGCCGGAGCCCTGGTGCCTCTTGACCAGATGCAGCCCATAGGCCGCGTCCTTTCTACCGTCATTTGGTCCCGCTATAACCAAAGTAGCCTTTTGAATCTGCTCCTAGAGCGCAAAGACTCTATCGAAAACGTGATTCTCGCCCTCACAATCACATTATGTTTTTATATTGTGGTTGCAGTAAAACTAAACTGGTCTAAGAAAGCAAAATGATAGCCCCGCAAAAAAACGAAGTATTTCCGCGCCCCTTTAACGAAAACTACGATTTGATTGGAACCCTCGGCAAGGGTGGCATGGGAAACGTTTACAAGGCCGTAGACAAGCGCCTTGGCCGCGTGGTAGCATTCAAGATTTTGGACGCTTCTTCTGATGAAGAGGCCATCAAGCGTTTCTATATGGAAGCGCAAGCCATGAAGGAGCTGGACCACCAGAATATTGTGCATGTGTTTGACTTCGGTCAGCAGAACAGCCAGCTCTTTATTGCCATGACCTATGTGGAAGGCACCAACCTTGCCGACATTCTGCACAACAAGGAACAGCTTTCCTTCGAAGCCATTGAAGTGATCATCAGGCAGATTGCCCGCGGTCTTCTTTCGGCTCACAACAAGGGAATTGTCCACCGCGACGTCAAGCCTTCGAATATCATGCTCACCCGCGACAACCGTGTGTTCATCATGGACTTCGGCATTTCTTACATCCAGGAAATGGAAAAAGAAAGGCTTACCCGCACCGGCATGACCATGGGAACCCCCGAATACATGAGTCCCGAGCAGTGCCATGGCGATAACGTGACCATTCAGTCTGACATTTACAGCATGGGCGTCATTCTTTACGAAATGACCTGCGGACGTCTGCCCTTCGAAGGCAACCGACCTGTAGAAATCGCCCTGAAGCATGTACAGGAGCAGCCCCCTGCACCGGAACTTTTCCGCAAGGACATGCCCCCCGGACTTTCGCAGCTCATTCTCAAGTGCCTCAAGAAAAAGCTGAACGAGCGATTCCACGACATGCAGGAATTCCTGGACGCATGCGACCAGGTCTTCCCAACGGAAAAAACGGTACGTCCCCAGCGCCCCACCATGGGCCACACGCCGCTCCGCCGCCGCACAGCCTCTATTGCCGAAATGGCAAACATCATTACGCCGCGCGCCCGCATGCTCCAGAAAAAGCTCACGGCGCTCGCCATCTTCATTTTCCCGCTCATCATCATGCTCCTGATTTTGCTGATGCTGACCCACAAGCCCGAAAGCACCCTTCGCGAACTGGAATGGAGCGACGCCCTCGGAAACTTCGAGACGAAACAGCTGGAAATCGACATTTCCGGTGGTTATCCTCTGGACAACCTGAACGATAACGATCTTAAGACGGCCTGGCTCTACACCATGCCCCAAAAGCCGCAGAATCCTGTGCTCACGCTGTATTTCGACGGCAACGCTATCGTGACCCACTTCGGCATTGCAATCGGCTACCAGAAGTCTGTAGACGATGCCTTCGGCGACCGTTTCCGCATTTTCAAGAAGCCCAAAACGATTACGCTCGAAACCAAGGACGGATTCAAGCAGAAAGTGAAGCTTGAAAATATCCGTGGCATGCAATACCCTAATATCCAGGCCATGGAAACCAGCGAACTCAAGGTTTACTTGGACGATGTGTTCGAAGCCGAAAACGAAGACTTCGCTATTTCCGAAATTCGCCTATTGGGCATGGAACTGCCCTAAAATACCCTCTTTTTTCAAAAATGGCGTATATAATAGAGAACCCCTTTAAAAAGGAAACTCTATGTTACAAGATACGCTCTCACAAAACAATAAAGCAATGAATCGCCCTAAGGGCAACTACATCGAGACACAGGCCTCGGCATACCTAAGTCGCGAAGGGTATAAAATAATCGCCCGTAATTACGCCTACCAAGGCGGAGAACTCGACATTGTGGCCCGTGACGGAGAAACAATTGTATTCGTAGAAGTCAAATCCGTCTGGAACAACCAACAAGGGAACCCCGCCGTTCGCGTAAACACCCTAAAACAACGGAAAATCTGGAAGACGGCCTGCCACTTTTTAAGCACTCGAAAAGAAAACGCTCCCAAGGGTTTTGACACACCTTGCCGCTTTGATGTACTGACAGCGAGAGCTTACCAGAAGCCTCTGCAATTTGTGCACTACAAGAACGCCTTTGAAGGGCACCATGTCATTCCGCAAGTGTAAAGAAATGTGAGATGTGTGATGTGAGGTGTGAAATGTTTAATTTCACTTTACACATTACTCCACGTCATCGAGGAGCACAACAGGAATGTCGGTCATGTCGCGAAAGGCCGTACAATCCGTCAGAATGCAGTCGGCGCCGCAAACGTAGGCGGTTGCCAGGCGAAAGGATTCTTCGGTTCCGAGCTTTTTTGCTCCAGCAAATTCAGCCGCCTTGACAGCGATTTCGCCTGTAACCTCGCAGGCTTTTACATTGCGGGAATGTTCAAAGAATTCGCGATACTGACGAGAAAGGAGACCCTCGCCAGCGGCAAAGGCCTTTTTCGAAAGCTCAAACAAAGTAACGTTCGAGACCAAGAGGGTCAAGTTATTTTCGTAGGCAAAATCAAGCACCGACGACACCACAGGGTAATAGTCCGGATGCATCTGCAAAAGACGCACCACGGCGCCGGTATCCAAAAAGAGGACTCTTGATTTTTCAAGCGCCTTATTCATAGATTTCCATGTAGGCGATATCTTCGCGCATGCCGGCACGCACCATCTTGAACCGCTCCGCCTTCGGGTAGAAGTACCAGATCATCCACTCGCCCGCCATATCGGTACGCTTGGTCTTGATAGCAATCGGCTTTTCGCCATTGAAGAAGTCGCGCTTATGCGGAATCACATTTTCAAAAGGTCTGTAAACGTGAGTATCTTCGCCTGCAGCGCGTTCAATAAAGCCATTGCCGCCCTTACTCCAGGTAATGGTCACGACACCATTGTCGTCTTTGACTTTTTCGCAGCTATCAAAGCCACTCCCGCACCACAAGTACTTTTTGAACTTGAAGCTCTGTTCGGGCATATTGAATGTTTCTACCGTGCGGCGGTTTCCCTTATAAATGTTGTATTCGCCTTCGAGCTTATACCTGCCCGCATTGTATTCTTCGCAACCACGCTGGGCGACCTTCACCTTGCGATCCACCACTGCGATATCGACGGAGCAACCCTCTTCGGAATAAGTCAGACGGGCATGACCATTCGCTTCGCGAAGTTCCAGATTGCTCGCTTCAAGTTCAGCACGGTTAGCAAAAGGACCATTCTGGATTACAAAAGAGAAATAGCGGGGATTGGTGGGAGACTTTTTAAGGTACACACTACCGGTGCCAGAAGCATATTCACCACTCAAGTCCATGGATGCCTGCTGGAAACGGGCAAGGTCGGCACGGCGCACCCACACTTCACCATACTTACACTGGATAGGCACAAAACGCGGAGGTTCCTTCGGTTCAACCTTTTCCCAGGTGACGACACGGCGCTTTTTCACCTTGGTCTTGGGTCTACCCTTCTTGTCTTTTTTTACGTTACCCTTGCGGTCCTTGACTTCGACAGTATCTCTAACGACAATCACCTTCTTGACGGAATCCATGGGGAGCGGCAGTTCACGGATCTGGTCTGTAAATACCAGCGAACCTGCAGGTGATTTTTCGTCAATACCGCTAGCGGTTTTCTTATAAACGGACAATGTTTCCTGAGCAAACGAAAGTGAGCAACAGAGCGTAATCAAAAACGTAAAAAATTGGATTTTTTTCAAAACAAAACCTCTTTGTGGGAGTAAAGTTAACTTTTTATACGAAAAGCGAATGTAAAAATAATGACAGAAAGAATATTTTACTAAAATTTGTGGTGTGGAATATATAAAGGAGTTCCTTTTATGAAGAAAATGTTTATTGCCTCTTGCATTATGGCAGCAGCCGTATTTGCCGCTCCGGCAGCAAAGGCCCCTGCTGCAGAACCCGCAGCTGCACCTGCCGCTGCTCCGGCCAAGGCCGAAGCCAAGCCCGCTGCAGAAGCCAAGGCTGAAGCCGCCGCTCCAGCCAAGACCGAAGCTAAGACAGAAGCTAAGGCTGAGGCAAAGGCCGAACCGGCTCCTGCCCCTGCAGCAGCACCTGCCGAAGAAGCAAAGACCGCTGAAGCTGCTCCCGCAGCTGAAGTGAAGACTGAACAGCCTGCAGAAGCAGCTTCCGCCGCAGAAGAAGCAAAGACTGCCGAAGCCGCCCCTGCAGAAGCCGCTGCAGAACAGCCGAAGGAAGAAGTAAAGGCTGAAGAAGCAGCTCCGGCAGCCGAAGTCGCAGCCGCCGAACCGGAACAGAAGCCGGCCAAGAAGAAAAAACGCAAAAAGAAAAAAATGATCGAAAACGCCGTGATGTCGGTTAACCAGATTAACTTCGACATCAACGCTGACTTCGAACTCGAAGCCGGCAAGGTGCTCTGGTCCAGCGAAGACGATGTCATGGGCGACAACCTCGAAACCTGGAATGGCGAAGCCAACTTCGCAGTGCTCGCCGAAGCAGAAGACTTCAAGGGCAAGATTGGCGTCGCATTCTACCCGGGCGACCTCAAGCCTGCCGACGGCAACATCGACAAGTCCGTAAAGAAGGAACAGCTCCGCGATGGTTCCCGTCAGTATGTTGACGACTACTTCTCTCTGGACGAAGCATGGGCCATGCAAGAAACCGATTTGTTCACCTTCAAGGTCGGTCGTTGGGACAACACCGACAAGAGCGGTGACTACTTCGGTGGCTACATCGACGGTTACCTGGCCGGATTCCTTTCTACCCAGCCTTCTGAAAACCAGTTGATGTTCGGTTTCACGCCGTCCGACAACATGTCCGCCTTTATTTCTTTGATTAGCAAGTCTGAAAACCTGGACAAGGGCGACGTCCGTGCCGCATTCAACTTCCACGGTCTCGCAGGCATCTCCGCCCTGAAGATTCAGCTCGCTTACCGTAGCAACGTGTTCGACGTCGTTTATGACAGCAAGGCCGACATCAAGCACAACGCTTCTATGAAGGCCAACCTGCCCGTCGTGAACAATGTCGTGGACATCTTTGCAGAAGCTGCCCTCATGGACATGTCCGATGACCTGGTGATTCCCGTGACTGGCGGCTTCGCCATCTACACGCCGGTTGTGGACCGTATTCTTCTTGAAGCTGAATACGTTGGCAACCGTTACGACCACAAGGATTTCTACGGCATCAAGGATCCTAAGCACGTGAAGGACGTTCTGGGCGCACTCTACCTGGAAAAGGCTTTCACCAGCCGCTTCAGCCTGTCCGCAGGTTTCCACAGCTACGGTTGCACCAAGGACTACATGATCTCGGGTAACCTGGTCGGTCGCATTAATTAATAAGACCGCTCGCGCCCCAAAAAGACCATTAGAAAACATCCCGCGGAAATTCCGCGGGATGTTTCATTTTTAAAAATTCCAAGTTGGAATATTCTGAGTTTTTACAAGCCCTTACGGTCTAGATCCAGCAAAAGCGACTGCAGGGATTCCTCTACGCTTGCACGGAAATCGGCCGAACCGAGGCTGCAGGATGCAACTACATCGGTTCCCTTAGTGATACGAATAACAGAAAAACCACCTTCGGTCGTAAAAGAAACACCAAGGCCCTTATTTAAGGCTTTTTCCAAAAGATCGCGCATAAAAAACTCCTTTTTAATGCAGGGGTAACTAATACCCTTAAATTAGGCTTTTTCTAACAAAAAAACAAGAACTTTTTTTATTTAATTGTATAAAAAGTTCCTTTTTGGGAGTATATTAAGTATATGTTTGACTTTCATCTTCATTTGGCACGACTACCCCAGCCTACTTTGCTTGCTCGGGCCCTTCTCAAAAGGGGTTTAAGCTTTAATGCCATCGCTTGCGAGCCCTGGGAATGGGAAATCTTGCAGAAGATGGAAGCGTCCCTTTTTGAAGGATCTACCCGCAACTACGGCATTCATCCTACAGTCGCGGCAGACGTCACCGAAGCGGACTGGGAACGCCTGGAATCGCTCCTGGACAACTACCCCGATGCAGACGTCGGTGAATGCGGCCTAGACAAACGCTACGACGGCTACGCTGAAGGCGGCCTTCAGGAACAAGTTCTTAAAAGACAGGTTGAACTCGCGCGAAACAAGCACCGTAACCTGCATATTCACTGCGTTGGCGACTACGCACGCATCATCAAGATTCTGGAAGACTGCGGTTATCCGGGAAAGAAATCTAGCATCAAGTCTCGTCAACGAGTCCCGAAGGTTCACGTCACATTCCACCGTTTCGGTGGCGACATTTCTATTGTCAACGCCGCCCAAGCATTGAGCCCGATTTTCTCGTTGCACCTCGATTCATTCCATAAGAAATCAACACTTGCGGCCATTCTACAAATTCCTGCAGAACAGATACGTTTCGAGACCGATGCCGACGAGACATTCGCAGCCGCAAACATGCTCAAAAATGAATCTGCCGATAAAATCGCAGAAGCCCTTATTGAGCAATTAAAAGAAACAGAACAGCTGGTGAGTCACTAATCAAGCGGCTACAAACTGCACTCATGAACGAGTCGCGGAAACCACAGACTCAGCCTTAATCACGGCAAAAGCACGGAATTCCTTAAGAGCCTTTTCGGCCAGTTCTACGGCATTGCCCTTACCGAGTTCAATCACCACCTGCAACGGCGAACCGCCCATGATTCTCATGGGGAATTGCGTATTCGCATACATCTCGCTGATGATTCGCGGATCGGGCGGCGGGAATTCTACAAAGGTGGCCGCAAGCATTCCCTTGCGCTGCACCAGACCTTGAATGCGGAGCCGCCCCGCCAAGAGACCGATTTCGGTTACCAGCAGCAACATCTTGGCGGCTTCGGGCACGGGCCCGAATCGATCCGCGAGTTCCTGCGCAAGCCCCGCAATTTCGTCGGTGTGCGTCACGCGGGAAATCCGCTGGTACATCGAAATTCGCGTGAGGCCATCTTGAATATAGTCTTCGGGCAAGTAGGCGTCTACGCCGAGTTCCACGCGTGGCTGAATCGGCTTTTCGGAAGGCCCGCCGCGCAGCTGTTCCACCGCCTCGCGCACCAGGCGCACGTAAGTTTCAAAGCCCACCTCGGCGATAAAGCCGTGCTGTTCCTGGCCCAGCAAGTTACCGGCACCGCGAATTTCCAAATCGCGCATGGCAAGCTGATAACCGCTACCAAGGTCGGTAAACTGCTCCAGCGCCTTGAGGCGACGCATCGATTCCGTAGAAATCTCATTTTGCGCCGGAATCACCAAGAGAGCCTTCGCTAGCACGCTACTACGGCCCACTCGCCCACGCATCTGGTAAAGCTGGCTAATACCGAAATGATGCGCGTTCATGATGATAATCGTATTCGCATTCGGCACATCCAAGCCAGATTCAATAATGCTCGTACTGACGAGAATATCGAACTTACGCGAGATAAAGGCTTCCATCGCGTTTTCAAGATCGCGATCGTTCATTTGCCCATGTGCAATGCCAATGTGAGCTTCTGGAACAAGCTGCTCAATATCGTCTGCAAGTTCATAAATGCTTTGCACGCGGTCATTCACAATGAACACCTGGCCACCGCGAGCCAATTCATCTTCAATGGCCCGCTTAATCACCATATCGTCGCGCTTCATGAGCTTGGTTTCGACAGGCAAACGGTTCATGGGCGGAGTGTTAATCAGCGAAATATCGCGCACGCCCGTCATGCTCAAATGCAGCGAACGCGGAATCGGTGTCGCACTCATGCTAAGCGTATCTACCGCAAGACGGAGCTCACGTAACTTTTCCTTCTGCTTCACGCCGAACTTTTGTTCTTCGTCAATAATTAAAAGTCCCAAGTCCTTGAACTGATTCTTCTCGGAAAGCAAGCTGTGCGTGCCGATGAGAATATCGACCTTACCTTCGCTGACCTGCTTGAAAATTTCCTTCTTTTCTTTAGCGGTCTTGTAGCGGTTTATGAGCGCAATGTTCACGCCAAAGCCTGCAAATCGGTCCATGAAGTTTTCATAGTGCTGAGCAGCGAGAATCGTTGTGGGCACCAAAAGCACCACCTGCTTTTTGCTCACCACGCACTTGAACGCCGCACGCATGGCCACTTCGGTCTTTCCAAAGCCCACATCGCCGCAAATCAGACGGTCCATCGGACGACGGCTTTCCATGTCGCGCTTGATATCTTCAGTGGCCTTCACCTGGTCAGGCGTCGGTTCGTATTCAAAGGCGTCTTCAAATTCTTTCTGCAGCTTTCCATCGGGCGGAAAATCAAAGCCATCGACTAGTTCACGCTTGGCATAAAGCTCCACCAATTCGCGAGCAATCTGGATAACTTTTTTCTTGACACGCTCCTTAAGATTTTCCCAAGCCTTGCCACCCAGGCGATCCAGCTTAGGCGCATTTTCTTGCGTATCAAGGCGTTCTATCTTCTGCAAGTCCGCCACAGGGAACTTAAGCTTATCACCGCCCGCGTATTCGAGCAAGGCGCAGTCCACCATGCCGCCGTTCACGTTCACGCGCACAAGTCCCAGGTACTTGCCTACGCCATGATCTTCGTGAGAAACATAATCGCCGCGGTTCAGCGATTCAATCATCAGGGCGCTAGAAACGGAGCCCGCGATTTTACGTTTGCGAGTCTTGTTGGAATGACGGTTGAAAATACGTGTCTCGGTAAGGAACGCAAGTCCGTCATTTTCGAGCCAGAAGCCCTCGGACATGTTGCCGACAATGTAGTCTTCTACCGGCAAGCCTTCGAGCATCTGCTTGATACGGCCAAGCGCACCAGCCGTCGGAGCCACCACATACACGGTTCCGCCGCGGGCAGCAAATTCTTCAATTTCCTTGGCCACGGCATCGGTGCCATTTGACGAGAAATCCTGCGGTTTGCAATTCAACTCATGGCTGTTACCGTCATTGAGCTGTACACGGGAAACATCCATAGAAGTGCGGCCCACAAAGTGGCGGGACAATTCCCCCATCTTGAACCAGGTATGCGCAGGATCAACCGCCTCGGAATCGACTTCGCGAACTTCCCTAAAAGTATTCTCGCAGTTCAAATAATACTTGGAGGCATTCTCCGACAAAAGAGACAATTCTTCGAATACAAGCGATGCATTCGGCAAATAATCAAGCAAGCTAGAATTCAGCGACTGGTAACGCCCACGGTGCCACCATAAACCAGACAAATCGCCGTTATAGCAGGCAGCCTCGTGTTCCTTGACCGTAAACTCGCCCATCGGGAAAAGTTTCACCGACTTCATGGTTTCTACGGAACGCTGCGAGAAAATATCAAAGCTGCGGATGGATTCGATTTCGTCGCCAAAGAATTCAATACGAATCGGATGCGGGTACAAAAGGCAGTTTACATCTACAATGCAGCCGCGAATGGAGAACTCCCCCACGCCCGAAACTACGGGCTGTTCCACAAAGCCGTGATCCAGAAACCAGGGGCGCAACGATGACGGTTCGGCAACGCCGCCCACCTTGAGTTCCAGGCAATCCTTCATCACCGAATGCGGTGCCGGAAGCCGCATCAAGAATGAATCCAGCGGACAAACTGTAATAAAGGGATTCGCCCCCTCTATGTCCCTAAAAAACTTGAGGCGTTCTTCTACGACACCTTCAAAAGGAACCTTCTTTTCGTAGGGTTTTAAACCGATTGAGGGGAAAAAGCGTACAAAGTCTTCGCCTAGCAACCCTTCCAGATTTTCGACCCAGTTTTCGGCACTCTTGTAATCCTTCGCCACCACCAAAATCGGGGCAGGCTTTTTGAGGAAACGCACCGCCACCATCATGGAAGCTAACGGCACCGTAGCACCGTTCACATGAATAGCGCCCCCCTCAGCCTTGCTGAAGAGAGAAAGTGTTTCGGAGCGTGCAAAAGTAAGAAATTCTGAAAGGGATTCTACCACGCCAGCAAAGATAGCAAAAGATTACCAGCTAGAATAATTCGTGGGATAGATAAGAATCGGAGGCGGAATAAAAGGAACGTGCCACCTACCATAATTCTCATCGCACGTGTACTCAACGCCACCGACCGTTATCGTTTCACCATACATGGTAGAATCGCAAGGAGGAACGTAGTCTTCAAAAACTTCCTTGTTCCATCGATATTCATCCGCAACGCACTTGTAAAAATCACCTTTGAACTCTACTACGGCATCGTTCTTTGCCGCCACACAAAAACCATGAGCATCTTCGATGGCCATTCCTGAAACCCAGCCTTTTCCGGTACACAGGAATTTAGAGGACGCTACCACAGTCGTGTCCTCTGTCTTAGAAGCATTGCAAGGGCCCAGATACTCAATGGCATCGGCAACATACCATCTGCCGGATTCGCACTTGTACAAATCGTAGTCTTCGGTTTTCAAAGTTCCATCTAAGCTATCTGTACAGAACCCTATCGAATATTCAACACCGGAAGGCCCCCTCCAGGATCCGTTTTCATCGCAGAAGTAAGATTTTTTCTGGAATTCCACAGCCTTGAAACGATTCTTTTCATCGCATTCCCCATAAACAACGGTTATATCTGCTTCCATCCACCCATACTTCGTGCAGATAAACGTCATTCCATTAGAATTCGTTGCGATAACGTCCTGCAGTTTCGTGCCACAATATCCTAGCTCCGAAGCCGGATAATCCAACACAATCCAGCCCTCCTTGGTACAGGCATGGCGCTTATCATTCAGCGTATATTCCTGTTCCAGATTGTCTTCGGTACAGGAGACATTCAAGTCCGAAACGTTCGCCAATCGCCAAAGTTCATCGCACACGTACAGTCGATCACCAGACAAGAAGAAATCCATTTTTTCAGATTCCTGACAAGCTCTCGTCTCCGAACGAACCCATTTTTCATCTGACGCGGAACATTCAAAATAAGCCACGCTGTCCACCACCATGGTAATCGGGACATTGCCATTGGAGGCATCACATATGGGAAGCTCCGTCAGCTTACTTACAATCGAACGATTCTTGACACAACGCAGCGAGTAGAATCCAGTTGCAGAAACATCCTGAATTTCGTGAACAATCTTGCCCTTATCATTTTTTTTCAGGACAATGGCTTCACCACCATAAGCAAGGTACCTGACTAAATTTTTATTGTCGTGACATTCCAGCGTATCGTTCTTGTCGCATATACCGGCGAGTTCCAAATTGAAATCGACACCTTGTGCGATCAGGTCGTTCCAGGCCGCAATGGAGGGCAGCGTAAAGCCTTCCGGGCAAACTTCTTCAGCGTCGCTATAGTTATTATCCATATAGAACCGGCCATAGGAATCGCAGCTGTCGGCATAATCATAGCAAGTACTCTTGGCAAGCAGAGGCTCTTCGGAGTTCATGTTTTCCACCATCCAGATGACAGAACCCACCGTTAGCGTCTTATACGATTTTCCATCCTTGGCAAGAACTTCCCCTTCGGCCGCCACCTTAAATTGGTCCAGTTTAAGACTATCCGCCTTGCTCAAGGAATCCGCACCACCATTCTTCTTGGGAAGATCCTCTTCTTCAGCACTCGAAGAACTCGAGGTAGAACTACAGGCGAAGAACACCCCGCAAAACAAGGCAACAACCAAGGCAAAGAAACTTGCACTCACTTTCTCAAAATTTTTCATCGTCATACCCCTTACCCTAATTCTTCACGCAACGGACAGCAACGCCGATCGCCTTTTCGTTTTGAACTTGCCCTGAAGTAGACTTATTATCTTTATATGCGTATCCAAAAGACCAAACGGTACCTTCAGCATTCCAATAATAAGCACCTAAGCTTTCGTAATACCGCATTACCGCCGCATCAAAGCCATTACGCAAGTATGAGATTTTCAATCCCGTCGGAGCCATTTCTAGTCCCAAATAGTTTTCCTTTACACCATTTACATCAATGAAAGGGGTTGAGCCAACATAATAATAAAGCGTAACGGCATATGTATTCATGGTTCTCCATTCCGTAGAATCGGGCAAGTGCCACCCGGTCGGGCAAACTTTTTTAGCCGAAGACAAGCTGTAAAGGCGGCCACGTTCACCGCAGTTTACTTCGTCTTCATCCACACATTCCGTAGAATCCGATGCATCGTTGTAATTCAGGTTCTGCACCATCCAAGTCACACCGTCAAAGTCTGCAATGTCATATTTTTTGCCATCTCTAGAATCCGTCATTGTTTTGAAGGGCTTGGCTACCCACTTTCCTTCGGTACAAACACTGGAATCAATTCCGTTATACATGACGTGACCTTCACGATCGGAAGTACAAGTTCCCATATATTCACGAATAGAGGCTTTATTCCATCGATTGCTCTTACACTTGTAATGGACTCCCTTAAAGGTCAAGGTGTCACTCGCGCAATATCCTTTAGACATATCGACGTCATCGTAAAGCATCCAGCCCTTACCGCTAAAAGCAACATCATTGCAATAGTATAACGTATCTTTGTACATGGCTGTCAATTTGCGTCTATCGGTGCATTCGCCGTACACCTGTTCAATGCTATCGGCAACATTCCATTCATGGTCCTTGCAATAGTAGTAGACACCTCCGACCTTCTTCATGACCACTGTATCGCTGGTACATTCTCCCAGATTGGCAATGTTCGCATCGACCAGGGTCCAGCCATCTTCTTCGCAGCGGTAATCCGTTGTTCCAGATGACTTGAGCTCGCCGGCATTCAGAGGCGAACAGATTCCAAGAGATTCATCCAGAGCAGAGGTCACATCCCAGCCGTCTTCGCGGCAAACATACGTTACGCCGGAATAAGACCCAGTCTTGCCATATACCGATTCATCGCAATCACCTAAAATTTCGCGGCGGGACTTAAGCACCCATTCATAGGAATGACACATGTAGGTAGAATCGCCAACCACTTCGACCTTGCCTTCGATCGAGTCGGTGCAAACGCCCAACGTGCGTTCCACTTTTGTCAGTTCTCTCCAGCCCTGGCGTTGACAGACATAACGGGAACCCTTCAAAGTCACTTCTTTTCCATAGTCGTCGCGGAAACACAGGCCATATTCTTCTTCAACATCATCCATCTTATACCAAGACTCATGATAGCAATACCATTTCTTGAAACCAACCTGAATCACCTTATTGAGCTTATCATTGGTGCATTCACCATCCACATCTTTGGGCGTAAGTTCTCGCCAACTGGAACTATCGCAAATATAAACCACCTTTACACCGGCATCGTAACGCATCGAAACCGTATCCCTCTCGCCTTGACGCTGTGCTGTACACAACCCTAGCCGAGAGCCCATTCCTTCGACTTCGTCCCAATATTCATCTTGGCAGATATAGTAGGTGGAATTATAGACGACTACATCGTCTTCGCGTTCGGGAGTACATTCACCCAAGTAGTCATTCTTAGTCGCCACACGCCACGCGTTATCGTCGCAAATGTACGAATCACCGGTCCATGTCGTATCGAATTTGCCCTGCGTCTTAGAAGTGCACACACCAAATTCCAGTTCTTCGTCCGTAAATTCTTCCCATTTCTTGCCGCGGCACACGTAGTCGGCCCCCTCAAAGTATGCCGTCTTGCCAACCTTGGTAGAATCGCATTTACCAAAGAAATCTGCCAACCCGGCTTCGCGCCACCCCAGGGAATCACAGAAGTAGTGAGTATATACCACTTTACGGCTGTCGCCACTTTCTTCGTAGCTATAGGCTTTGTACACCGTAGGAACAGAATCCAGCGTTCCACGCTTTTTCTCGTTACAATAGCCCAGATAGGTTTCGGCCTTGGTAAATTCGCGCCAGCGTTCGTCTTCGCAGGCATAGTACTTGCCATTGAACAGGAACGTGGTCCCTTCCTTATTTTCGGTACAGGTTTCCTTGGAATCGCTAATGCTAGCCAATTGCCACCTGTTGCTCTTGCAGATGTACATGGAATCGTTATAGACACCGAACATATCATCATCGACATGGCCACAATTGTCCGAGAAATCGTCAACCCAACGCGACCCGATGCAACGGAAGTTACTCTTCTTGCTCATGACATAGTAGAGATTCAAGCTATACTGATTGGTCGTATCACAATGGGGCAAATCATTTTCCGTAGCAACAATATAGGTGTACTTCACGCAACGTAATTGATAAAAACCGCTTTCACTAGAAGTACTAAAAGAAACGGAATGTCCACTAACTTCGGCAACAGCACTATCCTTTGCCAGGTAATAGCCGATCTTACCTAATCCAGAACAGGAAATGTCCCCCTGTCTCTCATAGCAGGAACCACCCTTCGAAAAACCAAAGATACAATCCATTTCATCGTACCGATCCAGGTAGCTCATAGTTCTAGACCAGTCTTCTTTAGTGGGAACGGTAAAACCACTAGGGCATCTAGAAGCCCCAGGACTGTACAAGCGGCCATAGATGTAGCAATTTTCAGGCACGTTGTCGTAGCACACGGAACTGCTAGAGAACGACGTCGTTTCGGTAGAATTGTCTTCGAGCCAGATATACATACCGAACTGGATCGTATTTACGTAAGACCCCGTACTGGAATTGTAGAACCGATCCTTGAAATAGGCGGCATCAGAAACCTTGCTGTCAACGTCAATATTTTGTGAAGGAAGATCACCTTCTTCTAGATTATCGGAACTGGAGCTATCGGAATCACCGCAGGCAGAGATCAAGATGCTTGCACACGCAAGTACAAAAAGACTGATTGTCTTTTGAAAAACTCTCATGTTACCCTCATTCGTTTGTAAACAAAAGATAGAAATTTCAGTAGATTCGCCGGAAATGCACCCAACGAATCTTTGAACTTTGACGATGTTTTTGCTATATTTGTGAAAAACGCACCGGGGGTGCCCTGGTTTGCCTCGCCTAACGCTATTCGCGTTACGCTCGCCCTTTGGGCCTTTCGCACATAAAGTGTGCTCAAGGGCCTAAATGCTCGCCAGCTCGCATTTAGTCGACGAGTCTCAACCAGAGCATCTCCGGTGCAAAGCACCGGGGGTGCTCTGGTTTCGACAGGGTTACCGAAGTGTTAGTTGCAAGTCGAGGTCTCAGACGAGGGCACTCGTAAAAAAGTCTGAAAAAAAATAAGTGCTGACGAAAACTACGCACTCGCTGCCTAATTAACGGCAACGCCGGGCCTCATTCCGCTCCCATCGGGGTGAAAGTCCGGACGCAATATGGGATAGGATGCATCCATGCCTAGGGAGTGTGTCCGAGATTTACTAGGCTGGTCAAAGTCCGCGCCGACCTTCTTGGGCGTAGATCAGACGAGAACTTAAATTCGAAGGGAAAACTTGTAGGAACGTGCATGGACGTGATTTTGGACAGGGGTTCGACTCCCCTCACCTCCAGAACTAAAAAAGGACTCTTTCTGAGAGTCCTTTTTTCTATTTAAAACATCACCCTGTACGGGATTTGCTTATCATACCGACGGCCTTTCAGGTCGCGGTATTTTTGTTTGGGTTCAAGCAAGCGTTCGTTCGCCGGAGTTTCGCGACGAATATTGCGAATCTTCACCGAAGAGGTGTCCGCCGGTTTGCCGAATTTGATGTTACCCACCAGCGTTTCGCCACCGAGGCCTTCTGCGGTCAAGTAGAAGTCCTGCACACCTTCAAGCTTGGGCAGGTTTGTGCAAGCGACCACATCCCACTTGGCGGCATCACCGCTTCCGGGCAGTTCGCATTTCGAAATCACGTCACCCTTCTTGCTTTCTTTACGGAGCGAGAGCGTTCCGCCAGCAGCATTTTTCACTTGCACACTTACGCCCGTGCCCACGATAGAGTCCGTAATCACATTTTCGAAGATGGCGTAACCACCGTCTTTAATGGCAAACTCGTCATTTTCGGTAAGGCGAACGCGAATGCCGTTATCGAAACCATTGGCCGGAATGGAGTCGCGGATAATACGCAAGAAGTCGAGGCGGTCCAGTTCCGCGTAGTGCTTGCCCTTGGTGATTTCGATGAAGTTCGAGCCACGCTTGAATTTAGCCGGAATGTACACGACAGATTTTTCGGGGAATTCGCTCCAGGCACCCGTCAGCGGGAGCGCCGCTTCCTGCGTCTTTCCGTTGATGTCCACGAAATGTGTGCTTCCGTTGGCTCCATCTTCGGTCCAGTCGTTATCGTAGCGATAACGGATCAGGTAGTCGCCTTCCTGCGGAATAATCATCGGCAAGCGAATCTTGCTGTCGTCGTAATTGATGTAGGCGCAGAACTCTCCGTTCGAAGCCTTGGAACTGCTAGAAATGTCCACATGCGTGAGGATGCCGTGTTCCGCTTCAGCGCTCAGGTAACGGCCCATAAAGGGCTGACCCAGCTCCGGCCAGTTGTCTTCAGTCCACACGATATCGCGCACCTGGATATAGGAATTTCCGCCGTCATTTTTGTCGTAATAATGATTCACAAAACGCTGGCGGTTGATGTCTTCAAACGCCTCGCCGCCTGCAGGCCCGTAGTAACGGCCATAACGGCTGAGCAAAATCGTTCCACCGCCGTCCAAGAGCGCCTTGCCGCTGCGATCCACGTAACCGCCATCAATGCGGTTAGAGCGACCCACTGTCGTCTTGTAGGAATTGTTTTCAAGGTCGGCACCCTTCTTGCAGCAGTTATCCCATGCCGTAAACAAGAAGTACTTGCCGTTGTGTTCGATGAGGCTTGCGCCTTCGACGCCTGCGCCTCCGCGGTTCGCGATGTTCTTCATCTTTGCGCCGTCTTTCACCTTGCCCGTTGACTCATCAAGTTCAAAAATGTGAATACCCGTACCCCAAGAGCCGAACGCCATCCAGACTTTTCCATCTAAATCTTTGAGGACAGCGGCATCGATGGCGTTGTAGGAATCACTCTTGACCGTATGAATCACTTCACCCTGGTCCGTCCAGCCGTAGCCGGGCTTTGTGGGGTCAATTTCTTTGCTCGACATGAACCCCATTCCCGAAGAACGGATACCCATTTCGGAGCCGCAATAATACATGCGGTATTCGCCACCGATGTAATGAATATCGGGGGCCCAAATGTCGATCATGTTCGGGGCGTATGTGTAAAGCCATTTCGAAAACTCAGGCATGGCCGGCTCGCCGTTTTCCCAGTTCAGAGCATCTTCGGAGAACTGCATGAGCATGTGGTTGTCCGTGGTCGCAAGCGCATAACCGTCTTCGTAACGGATAATGTCCGGGTCATGCCCCGCCCAACGGGTTTCTTTAGCGTACCAATCGGCGGCAAAAGACACCTGTGCACACAAAGTAGCGGTCAAAGCCAAAACGATTTTCTTCATACAGCCTCGCTTTCCCACACATCACTCTTTTAATATAATTAAAAAACAGGAAAAAGATGCTTAATCTTCGTAGAACATCGTGTAGGAAGTTCCAAGGGCATCGGCAAGTTTCTTTGCCATCATCATAGAGATTGGCCTAGAGCCCCGCTCAAGCGAATTGTAGTTTTGCTTAGCGATTCCAATTTTTTCGGCGAGTTGCATCTGCGTTAGACCTGCATTGGTGCGCATTATTTTGAGAGCCTTTGCAGGCGTCATCTTTGCCTTCGCCTTTTTATACCAATCGGTATCTTCAACAGCCACGAGGTCCTCATCATCGTCAATCCGGACATGATCCGGAAACAACGCATCAAGAAACGCGAGAACTGCCTTAGGGATATTCTCGCCTTCAACCCTAAACGACACCGGCTTTTCAGTGCGCCGCATAGGGGGCGCTTTCACGACTGCCCGCATAAGAAACCTCCACTGTTATACCTTTTTCCGTTTCTACCCAACAAGCCACCCACTTGTGCGAAAGATGACAATGATGAGTATTCGTGCCCGCAAGAATGCTGTAATTGGGCCAATTCACCCTTACAGGACCATTTTGCCTAATGTCATCAACCAAGAGAGCGAGCCTCTCTTGCTGAGCTTTGGGCATTGTGGCTACAGCCCTTGCAACCTTTCTTGACATAAGAACATTGTACATAGTATAATATATATTACTTTTTATTACTTGTCAACATTTTTAATCAAAAGTAATTAAATATTATTGCACCCCAACTTGTGGAGTAATTTCCATATACTTTATTGACTTCTTTACCATATTGCCTCCATATGGTCAAAATTATTAACCGGTTTATGTTTAGAGGCGTTCCATTATCTGAATTTCAGATAAAAAAGAACGCACCTCGCCTTTCCATAGCGAGATGCGTCGGGCGTTAATGTACCTAAAAGCCATAATTCTGGCAAGGGGCCTAAGGAAATTTTACATAACTCCAAAGGTCACCTATTTTGTCACTACCGTAAATCACACTGTAGAATTCGATTTCTTTCGTCCCGGCCTTGTTTCAACGGAAATGATTTCGATTTCGTTTCTTTGACCGTTTTCTGAAGGTTTGAAATCAAGCTTTCCGCAATTGAATTTTGTATTTACATTGATTTTTGCAGCATCTTCGTTATCCTCAACAGCTATGCACTTGTATTTTTCTCCAGTTCTTTTATTCATGTAGGTGACAGTGAACCTGGTCCGTCGAGGAGTCCTTCGCGGTTTCCTCTGCCAATCTTGTCGAGGTTCAACTTCTGGTGCAGGGCATCTTTTATAATCCTTGTCAAACCATGCTATTTTGGGGTTTTTCGTTTTTCGCTGAAGAATTTTCCTCTTTAGAATCCATTCCGCAATCCAATATCCTTTACTTTTTATTGTTTCGGTATCGGGCCCGTAATATTCAGATTTCGGAATGATATCACTCGTGCCGTCAAACGCAACTGCTTTGTAGGCTTTTTCGCTTATCGGAACAAACAATTTAAGCCTGACACTGATGCATTTCTTTGGTTCTATCTCTTTTTCCATAATATTCCCTTTTAATTATTCTTTTTGAATATAGCCTATTTGTTGCTCAGAAAAATTTTTTGCAATCTAAACATCACCCTTTTTTGCAAAAAAATCTTTTTTCCTAGGTTTTCTTATAAAAGCCCTTTATGAGCAGTGGTTAAACAATAACGAGTCCTAGGGGAATTTTTCGGTCCCCAAAGCCAGGCGTTGCGGGCTGGCGATTGAAGCCCGCTGTGAGGGTGCGTGGAAGACCCGGCTGGGGCGGGATAAAACAAAAGATCCCGGATTGTATCCGGGATGACATTTGGGTGGGGCCGGGGCTGAAACCAGGGGGATTCCTCCCCCTCAACCATTTAGAACAACACTCTATACGGAATCTGTTTGCTATAGTGGCGGCCTTTGAGGTCACGGAAGCCTGCACGCTGGGGCAAGCGCAGGTTTGCGCGGTCACGGAGTTCATCGGAGCGAATCGCGGTCGTTCCGCTGCTAGAACTTTCCGGTGCAATTTCGCTAGAGCTAGACACAACTGTCGCGGTATCCGGCAACACAGCTTTTTCCAGTTTGAATTTCTGGTTATCCGTACCGGTGCGAACCCAGGTAATCACGGGCATGCCGGAATCCTTCGAAATATTCAGCACATCGCCCACGAAATCGCTGTCATAATCGCCGTAAAGGTAATAGCCCTTGTTGACAGAGGCATTTTCAATGCGGATTTCGCAAGCATTCGTCGAAGTCTTCACCGTATCCAGAAGTTCTGTAGGCGGGCAATAATAGCGACCCGTTCCAAAATTCTGCAAGGTGTAATGGCGGCGCTTTTCGCTCTGCTTAAGCACCCACAACTGATTGTTGGCGCGGGCCTCCGTAGAATCATCTACCAGCGGGCGCTGCACCACGATTCCGTTTTCATCTTCCAGCGTGAGGTTGCTATGGGAAACCGTCATGCGGTAGCCACCGTTTTCAACTAGGGCGTTATTTACTTTGTCTACACCCGTCGTGGTGCGCTTGATTTTCTGAATCACCGCATCACGATCATAATACAGGTAGTCGATATTCACGGAACGGCGGTAAGTCCAGCCACCCGGAGAATTCGCGCCGTGATACATGAAGTACCAATGCCCGAGATACTTGAAAATCGCCTGGTGGTTCGTCTCGGAATTGTCGAGCTTATCATTCAGCACGCCCATCTGGGTCCAAGGTCCATTAATGCTCGGAGCCATGGAATAGTTCGTGGTCGAAGGGTAACCCGAGGCATAGCTGAAGTAGTAATTGCCGCGATACTTGTGCATCCAGGGAGCTTCGAAGAAATCCTTGATCTTGATGCCTTCGGGAGTACCCGCAAGCTCAATCATATTCTCTTTGAGCTTTACGCGGCGGCCCGCATTCCACGAGCCCCAATACATCCAGATATCATCGCCATCGTAGAAGATGGCGGGGTCAATATTGAGCTTCACATCGTTCGGCGTATTGTCGGTAATGAGCGCCTGACCGATGGCATCTTTCCATGGGCCCGACGGGTGATCCGCCACGGCCACGCCAATGGCGAAGCCTTCGCTCCCGTTTTCTTTGATGGTTCCGTGATGCACGGCCACATACCAATAGAATTTTCCGTTACGGTATTCGCAATGGCCCGCAAAGGCGCTGGCGTTTGCCCACTTGAATGTCTTCACGCTCAGCACCGCGCCGTAATCGTGATAGTTCTCCATATCGTCGGTTACCATCACGTGCCAGTCGTTCATCACGAACGCCTTGTTGTTATTGCCCTGCGGACCTTGTTCGTCGTGGCCCGCAAAGATAAACAAGCTGTCGTTGTGCACGAGAGCAGCCGCGTCGGCAGAATAGAACGCTGTAGTAAGGGGGTTGGCCGCGAAAGCTGCAACGGCACTCAGAACAACGTACTTAAAGTCACTCTGGAGTGTCCGCAGGACACAACGGAGTCCATACATATTATTCTTTGCATTTTTCATTATTAATTTCCTAACAAGAACAGGAGCGGAACTGTATGGACCCCCTCCCGCGCTTCGCTTGGTCGAGGATGACAGTCAAGTCTAGAACATCACCCTGTACGGAATCTGTTTGTCGAAGCTACGGCCCTTGAGGTCGCGATAGCCCTTACGAGCTGGCTGCTGCAAATCCTGACGATTCACGCGCGGACCAATCGAAGTCGTGCCCGAGCTGCTAGAGGTAATGTCGGTGCTGCTGCTGGATTCTTCGCAAGGTTCATTGTTGCAGACATTTTCAGCGGGAGCACTTGCGAACACGATGTTACCCACAAGCACTTCGCCCGAAACGCCCGAAGCCGTCAGGTAGAAATCCTTCACGCCGCCAAGGCTCTTGATGTTCGAGCAGGCAACTTGCGTCCAGCCGTTAGCTGTCGACTTTGCATTGGCTGCCACCAGTTCGCATTCCGAAAGAACAGTTCCGTCCTTCTTGCCGTCGCGAATGCTGAGCTTGCCGCCCGTAATGCTCTTCACCTCAATAGAAACTTCCTGAGACTTAATGGAATCCGTCACCACGTTTTCGAAAATGGCGTAGCCGCCGTCTTTCATGGCGAGTTCATCATCCTTCGTGAGGCGCACGCGAATGCCGTTGTCAAAGCCGTTTGCCGGAATGGTATCGCGAATCACGCGCAAAAAATCGATGCGGTCCAGTTCAGCAAAATTGCCGTTGGGCGACGGTTCAATATCGATAAAGTTGCCGCCACGCTTGAGGGTTGCCGACACCATCACCACGGACTTTTCGGGGAACGTGCCCCAGGAACCCGTAGGCGGCAGCGCCACCGTCTGGGACTTGCCATTGATAGTCACCTTATGGTTTGCAACTGCATCGCCACCGTTTGCGTAGCGGTAGCGCAGCAGGTACTCGCCCGCTTGCATAATGTTCATGGGCAAGCGAATCTTGGAGCCTTCCGTATTCACGTAAGCCAGGTATTCGCCGTTAGAGGCCGTATTGCTGCGGGTAATGGCCAAGTCGCCCGAAACAGCGCGAGTCAACACGCCATGTTCCACTTCGGCACTCAAATAACGTCCGAGGAATGGCTGACCCATTTCCACCCAGTTGTCATCGGTGAACACCACATCGCGAATATGGATGTGGTTGTACTTGTCACCGTTCAAATCGTAATAATGATGCACAAAGCGCACGCGGTTCAAGTCCTGGAAGGCTTCGCCACCGCCCGGACCCACGTAACGACCATAACGTTCAAGCAAAATCGTGCCGCCGCCGGTAGCCATATCGTAACCAGCGCGATCCTTGTAAGGTCCCGTCATCTTGTCGGCGCGGCCGTAAGCGGTCTTGTATGTGGTCTGTTCAATGTTTGCGCCCTGCTGGCAGCACTTGTCCCAAGCTGTAAACAAGAAATACTGACCGTTATGTTCGATCAGACTCGGGCCTTCTTCGGCACCTTCGCTAGCCTTGCTCGTGCGGCGAGCAATGTTGTAAACAGTCTTGTCGTCGCTAGCCTGGTAACCCGAAGTTGCATCCAACTTAATCAGCTGAATGCCAAGCCCGAACGAACCGAAAGCCATCCAGTAATTGCCCTCGGTGTCACGCACAACGTCGGCATCGATCGCGTTGTACTTGTCAGTGCCCTCCTTGGTATGGAAAACGTGGCCGTGGTCCTTCCAGCCGTAGCCGCTCGTTCCCGGCACAATCGAAGAAGTCGCTGTGAAACCGATGGCCGAGTTGCGCTTGCCGAATTCCGACACGCAATAGTAAACGCGATATTCGCCGTTCATGTAGAACAAATCCGGGGCCCAGATGCCCTCAGTCTTCGGCGCGTAGGTATAGGCCCACTGCGGAATGGCGCTCACCGTAGACTTGTGGTCCTTCCAAGAATAAGCATCCTCAGAAGTCCACAGTTCCAGATTGTTGTTGGTGCTCATGAGGGCGTAACCGTCCTCAAAACGCACCATACTCGGGTCATGACCCGGTTGCAAATTGTCCTTCGCGTACCAATCGGCCGCGAAGGCAGCGGTGGTCCCCAACGCCATCGCCAAACCCAAAACACCACGAAATCCCAAGCACATATAATACTCCCTGACGGTTTGTATTTAATATACCTTATTTAAAGGCAAAAGTCAACAAAAATTTTTATTAAAAAGTCTACATTTTTAACATTCTAATAGACAATTCCGCAATTTCCACCGAAAACAGCAAAATAAAAAGTCCACATTTCGCGTTCACAAAAAAAAGCCCCGGGGTAAACCGGGGACTTTTTCAAAACCTTCTATTGAAGATTACACGTGAACAACAAACGCCTCGTATTAACGAGGCGTGGTTGCGAGAGTGAGCGCTATGGGTACGTACTTAGTACGATTGGGCGCGAACGGTTACGTATGTGCGTCGACCCATTCAGCGTTCTTGCGGCAGGCTTCGACAGAATTATCGAAAGCAGCCTTTTCTTCTGCGCTCATCTTGACTTCGATGATCTTTTCGACACCGTTTGCACCAACGACAACCGGCACGCCGCAGTAGAGGCCGTTCACGCCGTATTCGCCGTTCAGCTTGGCAGCGCAAGAGAACACGCTCTTCTTGTCGAGGAGGTAGGCTTCAGCCATGTGCACGGCAGAAGTAGCCGGGCTGTAGAAGGCGGAGCCACGACCGAGGAGG
>JAFZOV010000135.1 GCA_017550445.1 Fibrobacter sp. | reverse complement strand
ATGTTCAACCCCATCGATAGTCTTCTTTTCGGCGGAAGACTTCGTGGAGCGGGTGACGTATTCTTTACCCGTATTCGCATCGACAAACACGACCGGTTGATAGTTAGGGTGGATACCTTCTTTCATTTTAAAATCCTATTGAAGATTGTTTGGATTGCCAAATTTAGAAGATTTTTGCGTTTTTGGCAAGATACGGGCTCTTTTTTTGTATTTTTTAGGGCATGAAAACGCTCAAAAGCTTTATCGCGGTGCCTGTTTTGGCAGGGTTTGCACTTTACCTTGCCGCCTGTAACGAAGAACGCCCGGTGGCAAAAATTATCGTAGTGGACCAGAAAATGCCCCTCATCGAGTGGCCCGACAGCGTGTACGTGAACTCCCTCGATTCCATTTTAGCGCTAGAACCGGTAAAAAAGAAAGACCCCAAGGAAAACGTGAACCTCACGTTCAACTCTAAAAAGGCACCCGTTTTCCACCTTCCCTCTTCCGTGACCGGCAAGAAGGAAGAGAAAAAGCCGGCGAAAAACGTTTCGGAAAGCCACGGCAAGGGGCTGCCTTCGGGGCGCGAAGACAACATCGCCGGCAAAAAGGCCGAAGCGTTTGGCGACCGCTTTGTACGCGCAATGTCGGCACTCCAGTCCGACCCGAACAATGCCAGTCTCTACAAGATGGTGGTCGCAAACGAAGAGGACCTGGGCAAGCTGCTGCGCCGGACCTACGGTGCAGGTTCGCAGACCCTCCCCCTGTTCTTTGTGCGCTCCGCACTGCAAACAGTAAACCCCGGCATCAATCTGGATAACCTGAATGCCGGGGATAAAGTGAAAGTTCCGAAGCTCTAGCCTTCGGCCTTTAATGACAGATTAAAGCACGCCCTTGCTGCTGGGCACACCCTTCACGTTACGGCTCGGCGCCACGGCCATGGCCATCGCGCGGGCAAACGCCTTGAAAATGCTTTCGAGGCAGTGGTGGTTGTCGCTACCGTAGAAGAGTTCCACATGCAGGTTCATGCGCGCATTCTCGCACAGGCTCTTGAAGAAGTGCTCGAACATGGAGGCCTCGACCCCGCCGGCAACTGCCGCGGGAAGGTTCACGTTCCACACAAATCCAATGCGGTTGCTAAAGTCGAGGCAAACGCGGCTCAGGGCCTCGTCCATCGGAACGAAGTAAAAGCCGTAGCGTTCAATGCCCTTCTTGTCGCCAAGGCATTCGACAATCGCCTGGCCAAGCACAATCGCGATATCTTCCATGCTGTGGTGCATGTCGACCGCGACATCGCCCTTGCAGGAGAGATTCAGGGTAAAGCCGCCGTGCACCTGGAACAGGTCCAGCATGTGGTCCAAGAATGCGTTGCCGGAATTGACGATTCCGCGGGAAGCCTCGTCCAAATTCAGCGTAAGCTCAATATCGGTCTCGCCGGTCTTTCTCTTGATGCTTGCAGTACGCATTAGCGGCCTCCCTTCTGCTTCACAATTTCGCCGCCGAACACGAGGAACTTCGACACGCGGCCGAACTTCGTCTCAGGAATCTTCACTTCCTTGCCGTTCAACAGCATCTTAGAAATGGCCCGCGGCTCGCCCACGATTACATACAACGTATCAGACGTCTCGTAAATCATGCGGGAATTCTTTTCGGCGATGTTCGCTTCCTTCACAAAAGCACCGTCTTCTTCGTGGCGCTTGAGGCCCACCCACGAGCGAGTCACACCCGAACCTACAAATTCAAGATGGGTCTTTCCCGAAGCAGCATCCGCCTTTTCGGAAGTCTTCGACGCCGAAGAGATAAAGATCGTGGCAGATGCGGGAAGGTCAGATTTCTTCACGGCCTCGTCGACAACAGCCTGAGTCACCTTCTCGTCATCCTTCTTGACTGTGTCAGAAACTGTCATATCTACGGCAGGTACCGTAGTATCGGGTGTAACCGCCTCGGCGCCTTCCGGCATTTCAACAACATCTTCAACCGGCGAGGAAGGTTCGGAATTCGCATCGACAACCGCAGTCTCATCGACCTGCGCGGCATCTTCGCTCTCACCCATTTCCTTGAGGAAATGAGAACCGACCACAAATGCCAGTCCGAGCACGACAATCACTATGGGCACGGCCTTGCTGCGGGGCTTCTTCTCTTCGTCAGTCATCGGGGAAACCTTCACGGGTTTCTCGGGAACCGGCGAAAGCAGGCTGCCGTACTTGGAACCGGACTCGGCGTAATAGAAATCGAGCATCCTCTTGGGCTCGAGTCCAAGCTTTTCACATATAGAATTGAGGTAGCCGCGGAGGTACGCTTCCACCGGGAAGGCCTTCCAATCGCCACTTTCGATCAGGTTGATGTTTTTTACTGTGAGTTTCGTCACAGTAGCGAGGTCCTCGACGGTCATTCCCCTCGCCTCGCGCACGCGGGCAAGGTAGGCCCCAAGGCGTTCGTCGGGGCGCTTTTCTTCTATCTCGTTCATACTCATACGTTAACCTTCAACCTAGAGAGCATATCGAGCGTGAGGGCCACGGGAAGCCCAACCACGTTGTAATAACATCCAGAAATCGACCTGATAAGGCGGGCTCCGCGGGTCTGGATTCCGTAGGCCCCCGCTTTATCCATCGGGTCTTTAGAATTTACATAATCTTCAAGCTCTTGTAAGGTGTTGTCCCGAAAAAACACCTCTGTTTCTTCTTGTTGAGTATCAACGACTTGCGAATCTCTGGCGATAGCCACCCCGGTAATAACTTTGTGAGATTTTCCGTTCAGTTTCTGTAGCATTTCGAGCGCTTTTTCGGGGGTTCCAGGCTTGCCGAGGGGCTCGCCGTCCAAAAAAACGAGGGTATCGAACCCGAGCACGTACTGGCCGGGCCTCATTTTCGATACCGCGAGCGCCTTCATCGCGGCATTCTCGCGCGGGAAATCGAGCGGGTTCGCGCTTTTCGGATGTTCCTCCTCGTTCGAGACGACCACCTCAAAATTCACGCCGATTTGCGTCAAGATTTCGCGACGTCTCGGCGACCCACTCGCTAATATTACTTTATCTGTATTCATATTAATCATCGAATATTTAACATTAGGGTCTGGATTGCCACCACCACGCTTTGCTCGTGGCAGGCTCTGCTACGCTCCTCGCAATGACGATACAAAACAAACACATTTTATATTCCACATCCATTACTTCGTGTCCGTGCTGCCGGCGTTAAGCTTGATATCGGGCAAGTCCTTCACGTAAAGCGCGAACGACCATCCGGCGGCAGGCCCCGTGGGAGTCCACGTGAAGTCGAGCTGCCAGCAGTGCAGGCTCCTGTTGAACGTGAACCTATGCGTCACGAACTTGCCCTCGTTGTAATCGTACTGCGTGCTGTAAGACACGTCCCAGTTTACCGTGGGCTGGAAACTCGCCGTAATGGAAGTCGAATGGCTCACGTTGTCCTGGAAGAGGTCCTTGCCCACGCGCGTGCTCGAGAACGAATAGCGGTAACTGAGCCCAAGCGACCATTTTTTCATCTCGTACTTGCTCATCTGCGAAGGGAGCCCCGCATTGAACGTTCCACTCCAGTTAAAACTGCGGCTCAGTTCGTAGCCCCAGTACGTGAGTTCCGGGAACCTTACCTTGTTCGGGTCCATGGAATACTTGTGGTACATGCTGTGGCGCGTATTCACGGTAAACATGTAGTCGGGCAGAATCTGGAGTCCGAACGAAGACGTGATATCGGAGAACCTAAGCGAATCCGCTGCAAAGTTGTACGAAACGCTGTGACGCGTGGTAAAGAGGCGCCTGTTGCCGTACTGGTCCTCCACCGCCTTCGCCGTATCGCCCTTGGTGGTATCGGCCTTGTGGCCCACAACCTTCAGGTACTTGATATCAAAGTCGTTCCCGAGCGAGAACCCCACGGTCTGCTGTTCCTTCTGGTAAGGCGACTGGCCCAACAGCGGGTGTGGCGCGAAGTTCTTTACCGTATCAATTTCTGGCGCATACGTGTACGACACGCTCGGCGAAAGGATGTGGCGGAGCCCCGTAAAGCGCCCTATTTCCGGAACCCAGATGCCGTACAGCTTGGTATCTGCCGTCAGGCTGTAGTTGTGGTTGTACGCGAACTCGCCATAGCTATTGTGTTCCGGGTCCAGGCTGGTCTTGCGCCTCCAGTACTTCGAGGAATCTTCCGGGTTTTCCCACGCATCCCCCGTCCAGAACCCGCTCCACGTCGCACGCGGAGTAAGGTTGATTACGTTGAACAGCGAGCCCGAATAATCCAGAGAATACGTTCCCGTATAGCCCACATATTGCGCGGCCGTATCGATATCGAGCGTGGTATCGCGCCCTTCGCGCGTGTGGTAGTTGAACCGGTTCGTAAAGCTGTAGTTGAGTTTTTCGAGATACTTCCAGAAAGAGTTGTCGTCGACCGCGACGCCATCATCGTCGGAATCAAAATTGAACAGCGGGCCGTTCATGCGGAACTGGATATCGGGCAGTTGCCTTTCCACATAGCCCGTCCTGAGGTTGTTGTTCTGGTCCGCCCTAACCGTAAGGCTCTTGTTCGTGCCAAACCTTCCCGAATACGTGAGATGCGCGTTCGCCTGCTGGTTGAGAATGGTCTCTGCATCGAGCGCCTCGCGACGCACGCTTTGGTCGCTCACGAACGTACCCGTACCCGTCAACGTGTGCTTGCCGTCGGGTGTCAGGTTCTGGTTGTGCGAAAAGTTAATATCGTAGCCGCTGTTGTCAAAATTGAATTCCCTGAGGTACGCCTTGTAAGACACGTTACCGTCGAGCACATAGCGCTTCTTGTAGCGCACCTGGCCCGTGACGGTAGACTTCTCAAAACGCGCCTCCTCGCCTTCCACAATGTCTCCCGAAAGAGTCGCATCCCAGTAATCGTTGGGCGCGTAGTAGAAGCCCAAGTTGCTCAGGTAGTAGCCCTGCACCTGGTCACCACCGAACTTGGGAGTGAGCAGGCCCGACTTGCGCCCGCTCTTGAGGGGGGCTACAATCATCGGGAGCACCGCCACCGGCACATCGGCGATGTTCAGCACCACGGGCCGCGCCGTAATGGTTTCCTTGGGCTTCACCACCATGCGCCGCCCGTAGAAGTAAAAATGCTGGTGCGTAGAATCGTTACAAGTGCTAAAGTCGCCGCGCGCTATCTGGATACGCGAATCCGGAAGCCTGCGCACCTCCATGCCATTCAACTGCTGGTTGTCCTGGTACGTGGTCGCGTAATAGATTTCGCCAATGCGGCTGTTCATGTTGTACTTGAGGCGCAGGCCCGAAAGCGAAGGGTTCTTCGTTTCGCGGAGTATCGGTTCGCCGCCCGCGGCCAGCACGGAATTCTTCTGATCAAACCAGATGGTATCGGCATCGAGAGTAGCCGTGCGGTACTTGAGCTGCGCGTTGTTGTTCAGGTTGAACGTTTCCTTTTCCACATCGTAGATAAGGTCTACCGCGCGGTACTCGATGGTATCGACGCCCGAGGTGTCGTTCATCCAGTCCACCTCAGTAGTGTCTTCGACCGGCTGTTCGCGTTCTTCCAGCTCAAAGCGGGTCATCCCCTGGCCAAAGGCGGCAGGGGCAACGAGGGTCGCTAGCAAAAACAGCAAAACGACCCACAGCGAACTATGGGTTCTAGACAAAATCACGTTGCGGCAAATATAGGAATAAAAACCCTGCGGGAGGGAAACCCGCAGGGAGTTACGCAAAAGAAAAAAGCCCCGCAAACGCGAGGCTCTCTACCAAATGTTAGTTTGTTCGGACTTCGGGCAGTCGCTAAATAGATTCTATTACTTAAGTACTGCAAATTTTCCGGACACGCCAAAGCTCTGCTCGATGCTCACCATGTAGCGGCCGCTCGGGAGGTTATCGCCATCCCAAGAAACACTGTTGAAGCCAGCGGGAGCATTATCCACGCGCACAGAGGCAACTTCTTCGCCGTTAGGGCCAGAGACCTTCACAACAGTCGTACCTGCAGTCTTGAGCGTAAAGGCAATCGTCTGACGGGTAAAGGACTTGAGGGAAGCGCCGTTGGACTTGACGGCCTTGTTCGGCTGTGCCTTCGGGCCAAACTCGTCTTCCTTCTGCACGAACACGCCGTTCAGGTTCTTCGCAGAAACGCCCTTCGCGTCGCCCGCAACTACAGTACCGCGGCTAAGCACAGCGAGAAGCTTCTTGTTGGCCTCGGTGCCACTTGCAAACGTTTCAAGTTCGGCACCGTTGAATTCCTTCTTGTCGCCATACCAGGCCTCGACGGCCTCGGCATCCAGGTCCTTCACGAGCATGGAAGCGCGGCGCATCACCACAGAAGCCGTATCGCCGTTACTCACGTAGGTAACCTCGAGCGGCTTGTTCACCTGCCCGCGGATCTGGCCCTTGGAGAACTCGATGTTCTGGCCCTTCAGGGAAACACCGTCAATTGCAATGATCATGTCGCCGGCAGCAAGGTTGGTTTCGGAAGCGGGACCGCCGGGAATCACCTCGGCCACGTACACGCCGGCCGGAACCTGATAGATGGTAACACCGATACCGCCGAAATTCTCATCGGCCATGATGGGAGCGGCAAGCATGCCAGCAACAAGAGACGCCTTGACAAAATTCTTCATCGGAACTCCTTGATTTCTATTCTGCTTTAAATATACAATAAAAAATGCCGGACAGGCCGGCAATTCAATAAAAAATTAACGTGTACCGCCGCGATTCCGGACCCGCCAGGCAAAATCGGCATCAATTTCATCGGCAGAATACTTGTAATCCGGTCTGTATCCGAGGGAATCCTGCACATCCTCGCCGGCGTTCAGGTTAGAAAGCATCGTCACAAACCCAAGTGTCGTATCGACCGGAACGCCCTCGTCATCCACAAAACTGAATTTCCTTACCGGATTATCGATATTGAAGGCGTTCTTCTCCACATAGCAACGGGCAGAATCGGCACACTCGACGCCAGCCTCCTTCACGTCCACGAACAGGTTGTTATAGGCATGCAGTTTGCCGCCGTGAGCACGAATTCCCTTGTCCGAAAGCGCCACGAAGTAGTTATGGTGCAAGGAGAGCGTCTGGGCGGTATCCTTGACCATATCGGCCGGAAGCCCGAAAAGTATTCCCGTCTGCGCGTTCTCGAACTTCGACCACGATATGGTCACGTTGTGCGAACCGCGCTTCACGTCGAGCTCAACCAGCGGGTATTCCTCGAAGGTGCAGTGGTCCACCCACACGTGGTGCGAAAGGTTATGGATCGAGAGCGCCCTGCGGGAGCTCGTGTCCTGCACCGTAATCGCAGGGGCCGTAAATCTGAGGTTCTCGAATACCAGGTTGCTCGATTCCTCGGTAAGCACGCCCATGCCCGCAATGCGCACGTCACGACCGCGCCCGTCAAACGTCTTGTCGCTCTTGAGGCGGAGCGGAGCCTGCAAGTTGTACGTGCCGCTCTTTTCGAACAGCACCCACGTGGGGCCTTCCCTATAGGCACATTCACGCAGCGACCCCGGCGCAATCACCGCCGTCGTCTTCGCATTGCCCGCGGAATCCACCTCCGTCGTGTCCTCGACAATCTGGTAGTCTTCCGTCGTCGTCACGATGCAGACCTGGCCTTCGGCCTTCGCAATATTCCCGAGGCTGTCGGTAACGCCCGCGGCACCGAGCACGCCCATGGCATAGCCATCCACCTGCGAGATAAGCGCATCGTGTTCACTCCAATCGCCTTCGGGGTACACGCTAGCCTCCGTCTTTTCGGGCTTGACCACCTTGACGCTCGAATCGGAGCAACTTACATACAACGTATCGCCCGTTGCGGACTGCAGCGATGTGGAACGTTCCCCCTGCAGGTCGGCAACATTGACATCAAAGCTGCCCATCGGAAGCGAATCGATGACAAAATACCCGTTACTGTCGGGAACCACGTACCTGTCAAGGCCCGCAACGCGAAACACCGGCGAATAGTCGCCCTGTAACACGAATCCCTCAATAGTCGAAAGGCCTACCAGCCTCACGGTATCGACCCGGGCGATTTTAGCATCGTGCGAAAGCTTCATTACGGCACCCATCGCCCCGGACTCTTGCACGTTGCGGACTTCCACCGCATAGTTGCCCGTTTCGGCAGTCAATTCCACGAACCCGCTCGAGTCGGAGAGCATCCAATCACGGGCATCGCCATTGCTCAAATAGTCGCTCGGGAGCACGCGCACACGCGCATGGGCAGCAGGAGTCCCGTCTGCAAGTTGTACCTGCAAGGCAATCGTAGATTCGGCCTCGGTACCGCCGGCCACCTTGCCGTCATTACTGCAGGCGCCCCACACCAGCGGGAAAGCGAACACGGCAAGTCGCAGCACGTTGCGCGCCACATTCCGCATTTTGTACAAACTAAGCATTGTCTACACCCTCCACATCGCCATTTCCGGCATTTGCCTCGTTTTCGCCGGCAGCGGCATCAAGGCCGGCAATGCGGCGCTTGCGACCCCTGCGCTTGGGAGGCGGATACGGGTCCGAAAGCGGGAAAAGCTGCATCCCCAGTTGGAAAACGCGGTTGGGTTTTTGGCACTGCGAAACCTTCGCGAGGATTTCCCTGCGAAAACGGCGCACCATCTCGACCAGTTCCGTATAAGTAGGCTCATCGCAGGCAAAGGCGAGCGTCGAGAGGTTTCGTTCTCCCCTGTCAAAACGGTCCATGGCATCTTGCGCCACGTTCAGGTTCTGCTGGATATACGAATTCACCGCCGTGCTGTACGATTCCGACCCGCTCGAAATCAGGCCCTGCGTTTGTTCGTAAAAGCCCGTCTCGGGATTCTTCTTGATCATCGAGAGACGTTCCAAAAGGGCTATCGAAGACTTCACTTGGCTTGCCGTAATGGGCGGGCGTACCATGAGCCCGAGGGCGGCATCGTCACCCACGTAGGGGTAGAACGTCACCAGTTCACGGATAACGGCATGGTACCAGTTGTCAAAATACTCGAACTGGTCCTTGGCCACATTTTCGACCTTGCATTCCTTGGTCGCCACAAGTTTTTCCAGATACTGACGGCTCTCGGAATGATTCTTCGCCTGGTTAAACGCGACCATATCGGCAAAGTAGGCCTTCTCGCGGGCATCGGAACAGAAAATGTCGGCAAAAACAGAAACCAGGCGGGCAGTCAGGTTGCGCTTGCCCTGCAAGATCTTGTTGAACATCGACGCATCAAAACCGGCACGCTCGGCAATATAGCGGTGGCTAAAGCGCCAGTCGCTGCTATGGCGTTCCTCGTACGCATCGCGCAAGAATTCGCGATAGTTCAAATATTCAAAAAGATCAATCATTCTACCAGAAATATAAAAAAGTCCACGTTACAGCTCATTAAAAAGTCAACATTTTTGAAACAGCGAGGACACGCAAAGAACGCGATGACCCTCTAGAATCAATGGTTGAAGTAGCGCCCCCTCGGGAGATTCGAATGCGACTCGCCTGCAGAGGGAACGGTCTGTCCCTTCGCGTTGAACGCCCTTTCCAAACGCAATCTCGGCGATTCCACGGGCCTCTGCACAAGGCGCGTCGTACTACTAGAAGACGCTTCCACATCGTTTTCGACCTTGGCAGGCTTGCAACCCGTGCGGTACACGCCCTTGATGTCGAAGGCAATCATGTCGATATTCGGGCCGCCATCCGCCGTCGCAGATGCAAGCGTCACCTTGAAATCGAGAGCATCCACCCACACATCATCGATATACACGGTATCCCACTTGTCCCAATCGCCCGTCGACTTGAACGTAACATCGTAAGTGCCGTTGTCTATCGTGATTTTCATGTCGCGGTCTGCATTTCCCGAGAACGAATAACGAATCATCACGCGGGCATTGGATGCCGACTGGTCAGACGTTACGTTGTACACAGCCTTGCTTGTGGCGCTGTTGTCGAGATTGAAGAAACCCTGGCCTGTATAGCCCTGGTGATTCGTCTCGGTCCAGCCATCGCCCACCTCGGGGCTCGCCATGTCTATCGGGGACGGCCAGGCGGCACCGGCAATACCATCAAAGCACAACTTCTGGTCTATCGAGCTTGAAGACTGCGGGCCTTCCGAGCCCGAAGAAGTCGGATTTTCGCCGGGATTTTCTTCGCCATGAGACGTCGGGGAACAGGCCGGACCGCCATCAAACACCGCAGTGTAAGTCGCCGCACGGTACAGCGTCGTTTTCCCGTAGTAGTTGGAATCCGCCGTCAACTTATTGCAGTCGTCATCGTACCAGCCCTGGAATTTTTTGCCAAAGCTACCGGGGCTTACATGCAAAGTAAGCGGTGCTCCACCAGGCAGTTGCTGGTTATGCGTAATCAGCCCGTTAGAATTGGAAATATTCGCCTTGACCGTAAACGCATAGCGTGGCTTAAGTCCTGCAACAAGTTGCGTTAAAGCGGTCTTGGCATCGGCAGAGATGTAGCTTTCGTTCTTGAGGGCGTCTTCTAGTTCCTCGGCAATCCACTGGCAGTGCGCAATGGAACCCGATTCCTGGAAATGTGTCGTTCCATCATTGGTAACACCGGCGGCATAGTTGGGGTATTCCCCCGCCAAGAACATCTTGAACTGATAGCGCGAAACGTAGTTGGCATTCCAGCTCTTGCTATACGCATTGTAGGATTTCGAATTCAGGTTCACATAGGGAATCTGGTTCTTCTTGGCAAGTTCGAGCATCTTGCCGACAACATCGTACTCGGTAAAGATATTGCGCCCATTCGCACCCATGTTCATGTTCATCGGCGTCACAAAAACCGCAATCGCCCCCTTGGCCTTCGCGGCATCGACATACTGCTGCAGCCAATAACCAAGCGAATCGAATGGGACCATGCGATCCTTGTGCGAAGTGCCCGAAAAATAGCGGTCGTTATGGCCAAACTGCACCAGCACAAAATCGCCCTTCTGCAGGCTGTTCTTGACAGTTTCCAGGCGGCCTTCCTGAATGAACGTCTTGGAACTGCGGCCACCAAGAGCGTGGTTCACCACCTTTA
The DNA here is from genome assembly GCA_017550445.1 of Fibrobacter sp. Next base: position 9,379 of record JAFZOV010000135.1, on the reverse strand, counting down.
CGCGGGATTCATCAAAGAAACTGCCGAGGACCTGACCCCAACCGGTCTGGGGATAAGCGTTCGCATTATATGTCTGTACCGTCGAATCGCCGATTACATAAACCGTAATGTTCGTAGAATCGCTCACGGCAATACCCGCGAACACAAGACCAGCAAGAAGGAATTTGATAACGCGCCTCATCCCTACCTCACCTTCGCATACGTTGCAATAAACTTCGCGCTACCCTGGTGCACCACGACGCGGTAGAGCCCGGCAGACTTCACCATCGGGGAGAGCGACACCTCGCCCATCCCTTCAAAGGTTTCGCGCGCCACAAGGCGGCCACCCATATCGAACACGCTCACGTTTGCGCGATCCGTACCCGCAAGGCGCAGGGTTTCGCCATGCAGGGCAAAGCCCGCAAGGCTCCTGTTGCGCAAAACGGTGGTGCTCGTGTCCGTAGTATCCTTCGTGGAATCCTGGACCTCGGGGCAGCCTTCACTCACGCGGCACACGCCGTCGATGCTGAACCCGAAGGCATCGATATTCGGGGCTCCGTCACTCGTAAGCGAAATAAAGCGCAGGTCAGCCTCGCCCAGCGGCGCATCCATCACCACGTAGGCGGTATCCCATGTGTCCCAGCTACCTGTAGGCGGAGCGCTGACATAATAATCGTGATCGAGGTAAGCATTGAACATGCGGTCAGCCGTGCCGCCGTTCGAATAGCGGACTGCAAGAGTCACGTAGCCCGCGCCGGGGAACTTCATGCGGTAACTACCGTAGGAATTCTTCTCGTTCGCGACATTCCAGAAGCCTTCGCCGGTAAATCCCGTGTGGTTGTTTTCCGAAAAACCATTGCCAGAATCCGGCTTGTAGGCATCAAAGTACTTCTTGATGTTCTTGTCTACTTCCACGGTCGACTCGCCGCTGCCATCCATCGGGGTAAACGGGATGAAGGTCACGTCATCGAGGCTCTTGGGGGTCGTCGTCGGGAATGCGGTCAGGGCCTTGCCGTCACCATCGTACTTCTGCGCCGTACCGCCCTCATACACGGCGGTAAACTGCGTCGCGGCGCCCTTCATGGTAAACGTGTAGATATACTGCGACTTCACTGTAGAAACCGCCTGTCCACTCACCTTGTTGCCGTTCCCGTCATACCAGCCAAGGAATTTCTTGCCGCTCTTCGGGATAGTTTTGAGCATTACGGTCATGCCCTGCGGGTAATAAGCGCTTATCGAAGTCGCCTCGGCAGCGCCCTCCGGCGAAACCTTCACGCTTACCTGGTACATGGGGGCCATGTAGTCGCCGAGTTTTTTCACCAACGGGTCGGAATGCGCACGCATCTGTTCGGTAATAATACGGCCATAGGCGTTGGCACCGTTCATCTGCAGGTGAACCTGGTCGGCCTGGTCGCTCTTCAGGTTGCTGTACTCCGCGCTCGTCGCATAGTTGTAAATGAACTGCTGCGCATAGTACTCGCCCACCGAAATCATGTAGTTCGCGACCATCTCGCTCATGTCGATAAACGGGATGTTCAGGGAATCCGCAATCGCCTTCGCGCGGGCCGGGTAACCACGGTAGCTGTTATGGATCGCCGTCGGGGAATCGTAATAGCAGCGGCGGATAGGGCTCATGATGATGGGATACGCGCCCTTTGCCTGGGCTTCCTTCGCCATCGTGCTCATCGCCACAGTGAACTTGGCCTCGTCGCTCTTGCTCACGTCGTTAATGCCGAACTGGATAACGGCATAGTCGCCCGCCTGTAGCTTGTCGACAATGCAGTTGCCCGCAGAGCAACCGTGCTTCCAGAACATGTCGTAGTAGCCGTCGGCAGCCATGCCGCCCTGGCCACGGTTCACAACGCCCGCCTTGTTGATATCGAACCAGTAATGGAAATCCTGGCCCTGGCCCTGCTTGGGGCAGTAGCCCTCGGCCCAGTCCTGCATGGTGGAGTCACCACACATGTAGATGGTCACCTTCGCCAAAGCCATCGGGGCGGCGACCATCGAAGCAATTACGGCAGACTGCCAGATTTTGGAAAAGGCTCCCATTACTTCACCGTCCTAGTCGCGAGCATAAGCTTGCCGTCGAGTTTGACCTTCACCACGTACATGCCCTTCGGGAGCAGTTCGCGGTCAAGCGCAAACGTGGTTGCACCAGCCGACACGTTCCTAGAAATTCCCATGCGCATCGCACCGGACATGTCGTAGAAATAAACCTCGGCAAAGCCAGCGCGCGGCGTAAACAGCATACCCGTCGAGGGGTTGAACGAGACGGTTCCCACGAACGGAATGACCGGCAAGGCAGTCGTGGAATCGTCATCGAGTTTCTGCGTACCGTCATACAATTCCACACCATCGATACCGAAGGTAAACATGTCAAAATTCGGGCCGCCCTCACTCGTGAGCGACTTGAACGTCAGGGTATTCACGCCCGCTTCCAGCTTTACATCAATCTTCGCTTCGGAATACGTGGTCCACGAAGCGTCTGTCGAGGGGAACGTGATTGTCCCGACCGACTTCCCGTTCGCGGTAAGCGTCATGTTGCGGGAATCGTTGCCACCATTGGTGAAGCGTACCGTAAGAGTAGTCTTAGCCTCGGTCTTCGAGAAGATTTCCCAGGTGCCGTAACTAGAAAGCGAATTGTCAAAATTATAGTAGCCGTTCTTGAGGAAGCCTTCGTTATCGCTTTGAGTCCAGCCGATGCCATCCTTCGGGGTGGATGCATCCAGTTCGGACTTTCCGTTGTTCACCACCGGGGTCGTATCGGCAGGGGCCGGCTCCTCACCCGCCAAGAACACGCTCGGCTGCTTGAGCGCCTTCACCATGTCGGGCAGGTAGTAGCCAATATGGGGAGGCTGGTTGTAGGCCGTATTCTGCCATGCAACTGCGACACGGTAAGTGGCGTCGTGCATCAGCGTGTACACGCGGTGTTCGCTCGTTACCGGAGTCGAGATGATGTACATCGTCGTCGGGTCCTTCTCAGAACGCACCACGAGTTCTTCGCGCCAGTCGCCGAAGAGGTCGGCCACGAGGCTTGGAGTATTCTTGGTACCATTGCAGCCAGCAGCACCAAGAGCCGTCGGGCCGTCAAAATAAGTTTCCGACTTTTTCGACGAAGAATTAAACTTGGTCACGAATGCGCCATCCAAGAGCTCGTCCTGCACGTCGCCGTCAAAGTATATGCGGAAGTTCGTAGACACAGAAGGCGAACCGATTGCCTTGCCCGTCGCGGTCTTCATTCCGCCACCCTTGCTCGACCACACTTCGTAACCGCGGTATTCGGAATCGATATCCGCCGCCATGCCACGGCCATTGTCCACACCGCCCGATGCAGGCTGCGGAGTACCCCAGTAAACCTTTCCATCGGAACCACGCATTTCTTCGGTGTATTGCGCGTCCGTGTGTTCGTGCACATCCCAGAATTCAAGCCCCGGACGGTCGGGATCCAGGTCACCCAGGTGGCCCGCATCTCCATGACCCAACTGCGTGCTGAAACGCACCGTTCCATCACTGTTCAGCGTTGCACCGCCAAACACGATTTCGTCGTAGCCGTCGTTATCGATATCGCCCACAGCAATGTTGTGATTGCCCTGTTCGTAAAGGCCCTGGCCCGGATCTTCGGACTTGTGGTACCAGCGCTGCTTGAGCGTCTTGCCGTCAAAGTCGTACGCCACTACGTAAGAAGAGGAATAGTACCCGCGAATGAAAATCGCGCTCGGGTGTACGCCGTCGAGGTAGGCCGTCGCCGCAATGTAGCGTTCGCAGCGGTTACCGTAGTTGTCGCCCCAGTAGCCCTTGCCGTTCTTGCCCTTCTCATGCTTGTTGATGTTGCGGCTCGGAACGTATTCAATCGTCGTGATTTCACCGCCGTCAGAACCGCGGAACACCGTCAGGTATTCAGGACCGTCGAGAATCGTACCCGCCGTGCTGCGGTAATCCTTCGACTTGTCGCCAATGGCCTTGCCCGTACCGTCAATCGTGCCGTCGGCTGTCTTCACAATCATCTCGGCCTTGCCGTCGCCATCGTAGTCAAAAACCTGGAACTGCGTGTAGTGCGCACCCGCGCGGATGTTCTTGCCCAGGTCGATACGCCACAGGCGCGTGCCATCCAGCTTGTACGCATCGATGAAGACCGTACCCGTGTAACCCGTCTGCGAGTTGTCGTGCGCGTTGCTCGGGTCCCACTTCAAAATCAGTTCGTATTCGCCGTCGCCATCAAGGTCGGCCGCGCTCATATCGTTCGGAGTGTAAGTGCATTTTTCGCCATCGGGCATGGTCTGCGCCGCAGGAACCTCGAGCTTGATAGTCTTATACGGGAAAGATTTCCCGCTGTTCGAGACCGTCTTGTCGAGCACCACGGAAACGCCCTGCGCAGCCTGTTCCTTGCCATTCACAATGGCAGCCACCGTATACTTGGAAGTCGTCTTGCCGTCCTTGTCGAGGTAGTTCGTGCCCGCGTTTTTCGCGATGGTCGCAATCTTCTCGCCATCGCGATACAGGTTGAACTCGGTATCCGGGGACTCCGTACCGAGCAGGCGCCAGCTCACAAGCACGCCCGTACCGACGTTGCTAACCAGAACGCCGCGTGTGAGCCTTTCCATCTGGCGGTCCGCCGCGAAGGAGGGCTGCGCGAGCCCGAAAATCGCTGCCGTGCAGGCGAGCATTGCCGTAGTCTTAAAACCAATCACCATACTTCCATTCTCCGTTTTTTAGAGATGAACAGTTTGGACAAATTATCCCTCTGTTCTTAATATAATATTCAAAAAAAATTTCGCAAACAAACCCATACACTCAATCTACGTAAAAGACCCGAAAACAGGCACTTTGCACGAACGAACCCGTCGTCCACAGACAACGCACCTATTTCCATACCCTAAATATAACTCAATTTTTATAAAAAAGTCTACAAATTTTTGTAAATATTTGCAATTTTAAAGATTTTTGTAGACAGCTTACAGAATAAAAAGTCCACACTTTAAAGCAAAAAAGCGCCAAAAATCGCAAAAAACGCGAATCAGGGGAAAACAACAGCCCGAATTCCGCCTATCTCAATGCAGCCATAATCGCAGGAATCAAGGTTTTGGCGTCTTCCATCTTTTCAAAAGCAAAACACGCTTTCCCCAAGTCCTTGAGCGAAGCCCCTATATGATACAATTCCTTGTTGTCAATAATCAGAAAACGGTCATGCATCTTTTGCGTGTAATCCATTGACACCCTCGGATATTGCTCATTGAACCGGTCCAAATCAATCTGCCGCAATTCCGCTTTCTTATCCGTGTAGATTTTCACGGCGACATTCTTTTGCTTTACCGCAAGCCGTTCCAAAACCGACAAATCCACGTATCCATCGATAAGGACTATCTCCTTTTTAGCCGTCTTGATGATGTCCTGGAAGAATGCGTAAGCGTCAAAAATCTGCCCCTTGAAGAAAACGCCCTCTTTCGCCTTTTGAGGCGACGAATCCAGCGCATGGAATATCTTCGAGAAGTTTTCATCAATTTTCATAAATTTGGCGTCATGCTCCAGAAATTTCGCATCAACCCTGTTTTCTACCGCATCTAGACGGCTCACGAGCGCGATGTTCCCATGCAAATAATGGCGCATTTGCACAAAGGCATTCATAATTTCGATGCTCACCTTAACCGCTCTTTCGCTGCGGAGAACCGCCGAAAGCATCGCGACGCCTTGCTCGGTAAAGGCGTAGGGAGCGTACTTGATATTTGAGCCACGATAATTGCCGTTATTGTTCAAGGTAACAAATTGTGACCTTGAAGCCCGTTTCAACTCTCGGACCTCATCGCTATTTAATTGAAATCTAAAGAATTCTGGGAAACGTTCAATATTACGCTTAACCGCCTGATTGAAAGTTTTGGTCTCCACCCCATATATTTCCGCAAGATCCCTATCTAAAATGACCTGAACATCGCGAATGACTACTATTTTACTTGCAATTTTGGATGAAGTCATTTCTAAGGTCACAAATTGTGACCTTAAACCCTCTTTCAAAACAATTTCCTTCATTTTCCCTCCTTTTAGCCTCTCGGATAGCGCAGTTTCGTTCCGCATTTCGGGCAACGCAGAATGAGTTCCTTAAGCCTTTTGATTTCGGCATCCTTTTCTTCCAGCACCTTGGCAAAATCCCCGATTGCATTCTGCCCGCCGAAATTCGGTCCTCCATTAAATTTCCCGAAAATATCTTCAAACATTGTTGCTCCTTATAAATTTTTGGTTAAACGACGCCATTAGGCGACATTTTGACAGGCTGTTGCAAATACGCCGAAAACAGCGCACAACATGCCCTTGCTTATTGTTTTGTATTGGAATTTTCCACGCCTTGCGCGGAATGGGATGATCCTGCAGTGCTGTTGGCGGGGGCTTTCCCCGGCGTTACCTGTCACTCTTTCGAGCGAACCCGAGTAGGTCGTGTTCCTACCAGCTATCCAATAGCATCAACAAGAAGGTTGATGAGCCTCGCCGCGAATGCACGTACGGACCGAATGGTCTATGTCGACTGTCGCGAGGATTATCGAATTACGGGAGTAATATATATAAACGGGATGGCGATGTCAAGAGCAATCATTTTTCAGAACGCACATCAAAGATTATCCTTTGTTTTTTTCTTTGCTTCGGATATATACAAAGCGGCAGGTTTGGTTCTGCCGGCAAGCATGTCTGCATAGCCCTTTTCAAGCTCTTGGTCCAGTTTTTCCTTGCTCCAATTCGCTGCGTTTTCCATATTTTTAACACTCGCTTTTTTCAAAGTTCCACAACTTTCATTTCTTCGGTCAATCCCTTTTCTTTAATATTCAAATCTTTCCTGTAATACGGACATTCCTTAGGTGGATTTATTTCTCGCAACGGGGTTTTCGGTGTTCCCACTTTTTTGTAACGTGTACAGATATAATCATTAGAGCGGCCTTTTGATTTTTTCAAAAACCAACATAACTGACAACAACATAATTCTTTTTTCAAAGCTTTATAATGCAAATGGAGAAAAACATACATATCCTCCATGCAACCATTCGTTCTTATGAAAGCACCCTCTTTTATAACATTAGGTCTTTTCAGGGAAGACGACAATTCTGTACATTTTTTCGGACCTATATGAATTTTCCCGCTCGTATAAATTGTGTATTTCAGAACCACATGCTGAATTTCTCTAGGCTCAGCCTTTTCTTTGGAATCCGGATTAAAGCCTAAAAAATGAACTTTATCGAAACCATTTAAGCCCTTTTCCAATTGACAGATGTCTTTTTCACTGTGTACAGTGACATCAATTAAGCGTCGAGGGGTTTCAAGTTCAAGATCAAAATTTTCTGTACTGACACGAACCTCTATAGAATCCTTCGATATGTCATCCATATAAAAGACCAAATCCGTCCGATATGGAACGTCGTTAAATTTATGGTCTTTTTCACACTTTAAATAATGATGCGATTTCAAATCATATTGTCGCGTTGTAGGAACTTTACAATCTTCATTATACGGACATTTATCAGCCTGTTTGCAGCGACGATATTGCGGGACATCAATTATAAATTTTGAAGATTCAACAAATGCATAATGTATCGCAGCAACAGCCGCACTTCTCAAATACATTTCATCATCACAGGAATCATCATCCTCTAAATGAGCGAAAGCGTAATTGCAATTATCATCAACTTTCAGGAACACTTCTTTGCCGCAATAGGGACAATAATAAGTATGATTTATCGCATTGAAGTCACCAGGAACTCTAAAATCAATTAGTTTGCCCGTATCCTCTATTGCAAAATGACGAGCGATTTTTTCATTTTCAATTTCAGCGTCATCATTTTTTCGTGAATTGCGGTCATAAGACTGACGTTTCGATAAGCCAACGCCATATTGTTCGCTATAAATCCATTTTCTATTTTCAGAACTTTGCGTAATGAACTCACGAAGTTTTTCTTTATCCTGTTCACATCCATTCAAGTCAATTTCAATACAATCAATGCGAGCAGAAATTATCTTGCCTGCCTTTTGAGCATCAACTTCATGAGAACGCTTAAATTCTATCCAAAGGCATTTACCACCATAATAGCCGACACAATCAGGCCTTAATTTCAACTCTAGATAATTTTTCTCAGTATCAACACGGTCAAATTGCAGAACACCAGCATTATCGGGCAAATTAACGCACAATGATTCTTTTAGAATTTCCTTCGCCAAGCAATGTATCGCAGATTCAACAGCCCCAACACAATCGGCACCATCTTTATGAGCAAAATGATGAGCCCTTTCATAGCCTCCGTTTTTCGCCTGAAGGGGACTTTCACAATGGGGACATTTACAACCACAAGAAAAACCATTCGGCACACTATCAATATGTACCGGCTTCCCATTAGCATCAAGCGCATAAATAAGATTTGGCTTTGGTTTTTCTCGCATTAGCAATCCAAAAAAATTTCCTTAAAGAGAAATATAAGATTATACTATGTCAAAAAATTTCACTAAGGCAAAATATTCAAAAAATTTTCTATTGACAGGATCTTTTTCAAAATTCTACACCTAGTGCACAAGCGCACAGAAACAAAATTTGAAACCCGCAATTTCAAACCTATTTGCAGGCAGGAGCGAAAGATGAAGAATAAGACAACCTATTAGCCCCCCCCCCAAAAAAAACTCACTTCAAATGCCGCTTCCCGGTGATTTCGGAGACTTCGATTTTGACGACGGCGGTGTGCGCAAGAGTCATGGCACTATAGGCGATGGTCTTTACGCCGCAGGGAATCTTGTAGCCGTTGTGGAGCATGATGGTATCGAGCCCGGCGGTACGTTCCTTTGAATCTTGTACGAGCGAAGCCGTTCCAAATCCAATGACACTCTCGTAGAAGCATGTCCATTTACAGGCATCCGCGTTCGCATCTTGCGGGCCGCTGGCCTCGACGGATGTTTCTGCGCAAAAGCTCACTTGCGGATTCGCCCTGATGGCGTCGAGTTTCTTGCCCTCGCCCGCTCCGTGGAAATAGAGCGCAAGTTTGTTTTGGCCGTCGCATTCGCTTACAGCATAGCCGAAGTTGACCGGCACGGCATAGGGCCTGCCGTCGCTAATCAAAGCCAGATGCAGTACCTTGCACCGGCCGAGAACGTCGATGATTTCGCCAAATTCCTTGATTTCACGGTCTTTGCGTCGCATGTTTTTTTTCCACGGTTTTTAGCACTTTGCAGGGATGAATCCGCCGGAAAATATAAAAACACTTTTGCCATAACCTTCGTTTTTTTCTAAATTTGCCGTCACTATGGAAACTCGTTATAACGCTAAAGATGTGGAGGCCCGCTGGCATAGCGCCTGGGCCGAAAAAAACAGTTTTGCACCCAGCGGAAAGGGCGAACCGTTCTCGGTCGTGATTCCGCCCCCGAACGTTACCGGCGCGCT
>JAFZOV010000134.1 GCA_017550445.1 Fibrobacter sp. | reverse complement strand
GGTCTTGGAGAGGTTGAGAACGTAGATGCCGTTCTTTTCAGCCAAGATGTAGGGTTTCATTTTCGGGTTCCAGCGCTGAGTCTGGTGACCAAAGTGGGAGCCTGCAGCAAGCAGATCTTCGACAGAAGGCAGATTTGCCATAATGTATTTTCCTTTTCGGTTGTTACTACCCGGACTGCAATTAAGCCGCGAAGCGAAGACTTGAACCTAGGGTCGTAGACCTCGCCACCGAAGCGACTCTCGCAAGCCGGTGATTGGTTTTACCCGGGCGTAATTGCCCGAGCGCGCGTAAATGTAGAAAAATTCTAAATTTGTGTCCATGCCCGAAAAGAAGAAAGTGTTGATTATGGTCGCAAGCCCCAAAAAGGAGCGTAGCGGAACCCTGATTCCCACCAAGGCGTTCGTAGAAGGCCTGGAAGAAAGCGGCCTATATGAATCGGAATACCTTTTTATCGACAAATTGAACATTAAGCCCTGCCGCGGCTGCCTGAGCTGCTGGGGTCGTGAAGACGGCAGCTGCTTCATGAAGGACGACGACGTGCCCTGGGTGCGCGAAAAGCTCACGAACGCCGACATTGTCATTTGGAGTTTCCCCTTGTACCTGTTCGGAGTTCCTGGCCAGATGAAGGTTTTGATGGACCGCATCGTGGGCATGGTGCACCCCTACATGGGCCAGAAACTTAAGGAAGGCGCCACCGCGATGAATTCGCACCTGCACGGGCTACAGTTCCAGAAAGAAGGCCAGAAGATTATTCTGCTTTCGAGCTGCGCCTGGATGGACCTGGACGTAGTCTACGAGCCGATTCGCAAGCAGTTCGACATTATCCTCGGGCACGAAGGCTACACGCTGATTGCCTGCCCGCAGATGCGTGCGCTGGACCACCGCGGAGGCCCGCGTCGCTTGAACATGCTGCGCGAGAAGTACCGCAAGGGTGGCGCAGAACTCGCCGCCACGGGTACACTTTCGAAAGAAGCAATCGACCTGATGCAGAAGCCGATTTTCAGCGACGAAGCCTACGAGACTCTCGTCGTCGAATTCGTGACGCACATGTTCGACCGCGACGATAACTTCTAGGTCAGGCCTTTACGGGGTTTGCCCGAACCAATATGTCAGATACAAACGGAAGCGCAATTCGCTGATGTCTACAGGCTCGTACTTATCGGCTTCCTTGAACATTCCCAAAAATTCGTAACCGGTTCTTAAGCCAAATTCAAAACCATCATATTTCCAGCCAAAGGCGAACATTGCGTCTAGCCAAAAATCGTTCGCATAGTCTATTTTGTCTTCTGAATAGATTTTCTCGCCGTCTAATTCGATTTTTTCTTCGACAAACGGGAACCGGAAACTCGGGCCGGCCGACACGAAAAAATTGTCCGTCGCAAAATAGTCCCACAACACGGTAATTTCCCAGGCATTCGTCATGACAGAATCCGTAAACGTGCGGTGCTGGTATTCATATTCACTCGAAAAACCGAAGGTGCCATCGACACCCAAATCGACAAGCAGCGACAATCCGTTTGTCACGGGGAAAGCCATCCTAAACGCAAGGCCGAATCCCCCCGAGCTATTTTCGTCGTAAAGGTCCGCATCTTCGCCGGTCATATAGGACTTTCCCAAGCCTAGCATGACACCCATGCTGAATTTTTGGAAAGTCCCGACGCTAGCCAAAGCGGGAGTTGCAAGAAGCAAAGACAGAAGAATGACCGCAATTCTATTTCGCATAGTTCACACTCACCCATGGCGTTCTTGTATTGACGCCACCATTAACAAGGTATGAATCAAACTGACACATATCTCCCAAAGTCATGAAACGGATATGTACGAAAGGGAAATAGTGCGGATCGTAACCGGAACATTCATACGCTATTGTTGGCGATACAAATTCAAAATTTGTCTCAAGGGGCTCAACAACAATGGAACCGGAATCGGCACGCCAGTAATAATCAAACTTCTTCGGTTCCAAGCCAGAGCCAGCAACACCAGCCGAATCAATCGTATTCTTATCATTCGATTCCATTAACTTGGACAAGTCCATTACAACGTGCGCCTTGTTTCCTTTCGTGTCAAAAACGGTAAAATCAATTACGCCCTTGTCGTTTGCAAATAGCGTATCCCCAATCACAATCGTCGTATCTTTCTTTATCCACTTGTCCCCTTCAAAGTAGCCCTTATAGGTATATTCAGAAGATGGCTCTGCAGCATTCAAAGCCATTACAGAAGGCACATAAGTGCTTCCCTTCGTATAGGGAACATCCCCTTGCATATACGACACCAGGGATTTCGATTTTCCCGTATTTTCATCTTTCATTTTAATCGAAAGGAACGAAGCATCTTTGAACCCCGGAGTAACGACAGTCGTCGTAGAATACTCCATATTGATTTGCGTCTCGGAACTTTTGTCGTTAAAACAATCAAAGACAACGCCACATTTCTTTTCATCGCCATTCACGCTGCACACCAGCATATAAGTAATACCGTTAAGGTCGGTCAACATGACCTCCCCTACTTTTTCTTCAAATACATACGATGTAGAGCTGTCTGGCCAGCCGCACGAAAAGAGGAATATGGACGCAATTAGCAACAGGTAAAAACGCATACAGAACCGCCTTAATGATTCTCTACTATAACCAAAATAGAGAACGTACCCAAGCCAACCTGATAGACTGGCAAATAAACATTCTTGATGGGAACATTCAAGAAAATCGAATCACCATCCAACACACTTTGCATGTCCGCAGGATCTCTCCGTATTTCAAAATCACGTTCTTCCGGTTTAATGGACACTGCATTAGTATCAACGGTCCAGACAAGCCCTGTCGAATCCGTATAAATCGGCCGCTGAGCCATTGCAGAATCCGAATCTTTCACATAAGGAATCATCACAGATTCAAGCGTATTCACGTCATTGTTGCGGAGCACTTCGCCAAGATCGGCCTCGTAGCGAACTCGGTTTCCTTTACTGTCCAGCACCGAAAAGGCAAGCTTCCCATCGGCATCGGTACGGATACGGTTGCCTATTGAAATCGTCGTGTCGTAATCGCCCCATTCATCGCCTTTATAATAGCCGTTCAGCTTAATCTTACTGGCGGCACTGTCATAGGAGGCACCCTTCATTTCGATTTCGCCATTCTGAAAGTAAGATATCAGGGGCAGCACCTCATTAGAACTTTCGTCTTCCACCTGTATAGAAAGAAGCGAAGCATTCTTGAAGCTCAGCAGCTTTCGAGTAGTCGTTGAAGAACTGTTAGGGCTGAAGGAAGTGTTCCTATAAGCCTCCCTGAAGTCAAAAAAGGAAGCCTCACATCTTTTATCGTCGCCATCGATAACACAGCGGAACGTAAAGTTAAGACCATAAAGGTCCGTCAGCGACACCTCGTTTTCAAGTTCATCGTACAGAGTGGTATAATGAGGTCCAGTCGATTCATCGGCGCATGCGGCCAACAGAAAAGGAATTGTCAGTAATAAGGCTTTGTTCTCCATGTATATAAATATAAGCTAAAAAAAGGCCGAAAAGCAAATTTATTTGCAAAAAGACTCGATCCCCGCCTTCGCGGGGATGACAACGGGGGTACAAAAGAAAGGCCTCCGCAAAGCGGAGGTCTTTCTTGAAAAGCAAATTCGCAGATTAGCGCTTGCTGAACTGGAAGTGCTTACGAGCCTTCTTGCGGCCGAACTTCTTACGTTCAACGGCACGAGAGTCGCGAGTCATGAGGCCTTCCTTCTTGAGGGCGGGCTTGACTTCGGCGTCGTTAGCAACCAGGGCGCGGGCAATGCCAAGACGGACAGCGCCCATCTGGCCAGCGATGCCACCGCCACGAGCGGTAACTTCGACGTCCCATTCTTCCGCGTTGCCGAGGATGGCGAACGGAAGGTTAGCAATCATGTTCTGCACTTCAGAATGGAAGTAATCCTTGAAATCACGACCATTGATAGTGCGCTTGCCGGAACCCGGCTTCAGGATCACAGCGGCGATGGCGTTCTTGCGGCGGCCGGTACCACGGTAGATCTTCTTATTTTTTGCGGTAGCGATAGAGGTATCCTCCGTTCTTAAAGTTCTACAACTTCAGGTTTCTGCGCGGCGTGCGGATGTTCGGCACCGGCATAGATTTTGAGCTTCTTGATCATCTTGTGACCGAAAGCGCTGTGCGGGAGCATGCCCCAAATGACAGCTTCGAGCGGTGCAGTCGGGTGCTTTGCCAAGAGGTCGGCAAAGTTGATCCAGCGTTCACCGGCGATGTGACCGGTGTGGTGGAAGTACTGCTTCTGCAGAGCCTTGTTGCCGGTAACAGCAACTTTTTCAGCGTTGATCACAACCACGAAATCGCCAGTGTCGACGTTCGGGGAGAAGATGGCCTTGTGCTTGCCCATCAGGAGCTTTGCAACTTCAGAGGCAACGCGACCCATAGGCTTGTCGGCGGCGTCCACAAGCTTCCACTTGTGTTCGACGTTCTTCGGGTTTACCGTAATGGTCTTCATGTAAATCCTTTATTGTTAGTTATTCCGGAGCCGAGTTGCCCCGTGAAATGCTGCGCTAAATTTAGAAGAATAATTTGCAGTTTGCAAGGGTAAAAAAGTGCTATTTTTCGAAAAATCCGCGCCATTTTAAGGATTTTTATTATATCAATTAATAGAGTTGTATTAATTAGTATAACAAAAAGTCCCGAAGCATTCGCTCCGAGACCCGTTTGTTCGGTTTATTGAATCTTGTTTATTTAGCGACGCGGACAGACTGCATCTTGCCGGTGGTGCGGCTGCGCAGGTAGTAGATGCCGGAGGACTTCACGGCACTGGAGGACTTGAGCATTTCCTTAGCGGCATCGAAGCCGTAGGCGCTGAGCAGTCCCAGGCGCACACCCTGCTGGTCGAACACGTAGTAGTCCTGGAGAGTGTTGTTCTGCAACTTCATGTTTTGGCCAATCGAGATTGTACCGCCTTCAGAAATCTGGAACCAGTCGATATCGATATAGCCCTTGGCAACTTCCATTGTGAGGATCTGTTCACCTTTATCAAGCGTAATGGAACCGGAAACCTCTTCAAAAGTAGTCCAAGAAGAACCCGTGTATTTAATCGTATCGGACACCACCTTGTCACCGACCTTGAATACCAAGGCTCCTTCGCCATCTGCAGCAACAGTCGCATTTATTTTAAATGTTCCAGCTTCTGCAACATTTATTGTATACTGGAAATAGTTTCCTGTAGGATTACAGCCGAGCACAAGACCGCCGTTCTTTTCGCCAATCTTTACAGATGTACCCGCTCTATATTCTGTATTCCAGGTATCATTACAATCGCCGCTAACAGAGTAAGAGTTGTTGCCTTTGCCCTTGCCCGGAACGTCGAAATTTTCGGCTTCGATTTTGCCCGGGATAGCGGCCGGAAGTCCCTGGATGAACGGCACCTGCGGCACAGGATCCACCTTTACGACTTCACCCGTGGTATTCTTACCCTTGTCGAGGTTTTTGGCGAAATATTCTTCGAGCCATACCATGGCGGGGCGCTTCGTGCCGTTGCTTTCCATGATACCGGTATTTGCAGCCCAGGTAGCGCCATTGATGTAGCCCCAGATGGTGATACCACCGATCCATTCGGTTTCCCACATGAACGGAATCTGGTTGGCGTAGTCGTTTTTCTGCTTCTGGTCGTCTGCTTCACCGATATCGTATTCCGAAATCAGGAGCGGAAGCCCCGTCTCGTTATGAATCTTGGTGAGCTTGCTTTCAAAATCGGACTTGCTCATGCCCTTGCAGTCGTGAGCCTGCTGGCCGTAAAAGTCAATCGGAGCACCGTTCGCAATAAGCGTCTGGATCATTTCGATACCTTCGTTCATCTGCCAGGAGAGCGTATTATAGTCGTTGTAAATGAGTTTTGCTTCGGGCCAGCGTTCGCGGGCCATTTCGAAGGCTGTCTTCACGAAGTCGTACTGATGTTTGCCATTCACCACGCGGTCGCCACCAAGAGCGTCGATAATGTAGGTACCGCCGCAGCTCGGGTCATCGGTACTGATGCCTTCGGCACCATTAGCAGGCTTGTTGTAGCCGGAGTGGTAGTTGTTGCCCGCCCAAATAGCTTCGTTCACCACGTCGATATATTCGAGGTCAGGGAACTTGGCGGCAACGGCATCGAACCATTCAATAATGTACTGCTTGGTCTTTTCGACGGTAATGCCCGGGTTTTTGGCCGTGCAAAGGAAGTCAGGCTTCTGGGAACCCCAAATGAGAGCGTGGAACTTGAAATGGCGTTCGCCCGGTTTTTCCTTGGCCCACTTGTAGCCGTTTTCGCAGCTGTCGAAGCCGTTGAAGTTGAATTTGCTCTTTCCGCTGTTGTCGACGGAGTGGATGGAACCCCACTTACAGCCGTTTTCGTTGGTAATCTGGTTCCAGTAGGTGCCCATATCCGAGCGAATCTGGCTATTGGTGGTGATATTGCCGAGGAACTTGGCACCGCCATCGGCAAGAGCGGCGTTAGCCACGGAGGCTAAGCCAGCGATAGCAGCAATTGCGAGAGAAATCTTTTTCATAAACATACATCCCATTTAATTGTTTTTACTTACAGTTAAAAATATCTTCAAAAAACGGCGATTTTTCACAGAAAAAGGCACTTTCCTTGGACAATATATCCACAAATAAAAAAACAAGCCCCAAAGCGTTCGCTTTGGGACCCGTTGTTTGGTGTATTGAGTTTTTAAAGATTACTTGACGATACGGACGCTCTGCATCTTGCCTGTGGTGCGGCTACGGAGATAGTAGACACCGGAAGCCTTCACGTCGCTGGAGGACTTGAGGATTTCCTTAGCGGCATCGAAACCGTAGGCAGAGAGTACGCCCATGTGCACGCCATTCTGGTCGAACACGTGGAAGTTCTGACGGGTGTTCTGCTGCATCTGGAGGTTGTTGCCGATCGCCATCACATCGCCAGCGCCAGAAATCTGGAACCAGTCGACGTCGATATAGCCCTTGGCAATTTCCAGCGTGAGAATCTGCTCACCCTTATCAAGGGTAATGGAACCAGAAACTTCATCAAAAGAAGTCCAAGAAGAACCCGTGTATTTCAGAGTATCGGATACAACCTTGTCACCGACCTTGAATACTACAGCACCTTCACCATCAGCAGCAACAGCTGCCTTTACATTGAATTTTCCTGCTTCAGCAACGTTAATTGTGTACTGGAAGTAGTTTCCGGTAGGATTGCAACCGAGAACGAGACCGCCGTTTTTTTCGCCAATCTTTACAGATGTGCCCTTACGATATTCTGTATTCCAGGTATCGTTGCAATCGCCACTTACGGAGTAAGAGTTATTGCCCTGGCCCTTACCCGGAATATCGAAGTCTTCAGCTTCAATCTTGGTCGACAAAGTGAAAGCCTGACCCTTGAACGGAGTCTGCGGCTCAGGATCAACAGGAGTTACTTCGCCAGTGGCAAGACCGGTAGTATTCACGCCCTTGTTCGAGGAGAGGTAATCCTTCAGCCAGGTCATAGCGGCGCGATCCTTGCCGTCCTTGATAATGCCGGAGCAACCGTTCACGTTGCCGCATTTCAGCCAGGTATTGCCAAAGATATAGCCCCAGATGGTAATGCCCGCAATATATTCCGTTTCCATGAAGAAGGAAATCTGTTCGGAGTAGCACTGTTTCTGGACGTTATCATCGGTACTCGCAATATCGTATTCCGAAATGAACAGAGGAACCTGCGTCTGGTCATAAATCTTTTTAATCGTGCTCTTCAGGGTGTTGATTGCCAAGCAGGAGCCGCCACCACCTGTACCGCCCTGGCCACCACCCTGGCTCATCATGTCGTGAGCCTGGAGACCATAACCATCGATCGGGGCACCATTCTTCTTGATGGTCTTGACAAGGTCGATACCTTGGTCAACGTTCCACTGAACAGTATTGTAGTCGTTATAGATAAGGATAGCGTTCGGCCAACGGTCTCGTGCCATTTTGAAGGCGGTTGTCACAAAGGTATAATCACCGTTGTTGTCGCCGCCGAGAGCTTGAATAATATTGGTTTCGGTATAGCCGGAATGATAACTGTTGTTACCCGTACGGATCGCCTCGTTCACCACATCGATCATTTCGAGATCAGGGTAATGCTCGGCAACGGCATCAAACCATTCCGTGATAATTTCCTTTGTTTCGGAAGCACTCTTGCCCTTAATCCAACTCGGATACTGGGAACCCCACACAAGTGCGTGGAACTTGAAGTGGCCACCGTTCTGCTTCGCCCAGTTATAGGCGGCATCGCAACCACGCCAGTTGAACTGGCCACGTCCGGTATTGATGGAACCCCACTTACATTCGTTTTCGGCCGTAATCTGGTTCCAGTAGGTACCGAAATCGGAACGAACCTGGCCATTAGTAGTAATGTTACCAACGAACTTCGCAGCTCCATCGGCCAAACCGGGGCCGGCAAAGGCGAAGGACGATGCAGCAAGAGCAAAGGCCAAGGCCTTCGTTGCAGTAGAAAGAGTCTTTTTCATAACCCACATCCTTTTTTAAGTTTATACCATGCAATCATAAAACTACCCTGAAAAACAGGGAATATTCCAAGTTGGAAAATGATTCCATGGACAAAATGTCCACGAGAAGTTTCTAAATTTATACAAAGCAGTTTTAAAACGCTTTTTACACGAAAGTGTGTAAGTTTTATTCAAATTTTGGTAAAATTTTTAAAAATACTTTCCAAAATCAAAATTTTTGTGTAAATTTATTGGCGGAAAGTTCGTTTGGGAAACAATTTTAACATCAAAGGAGATACTTATGCTGAGTCGTAAACTCATTGCAAGTAGCGCAATTCTGCTCGGAGCCCTAAGCAGCCAGGCTTTCGCATGGAGCATTGACGGCGTGGTTAAATCCAAGATTTCAGGCCGTACGCTCTCTGGTGTAACAATCAACACCTTTAACTTCGGCGGCTTCGAAACAACCACAGCCGCAGACGGAACATTCCACCTCAGCGATGATGGGACTACGTCTATCGCCAGCCCCAAGGCATCCAATGTTGCGCTCCATATGGAAGGCAACATGCTTACCATCTACAATGCGGACGCTCGTTCTCTCAGCGTGTCCGTAATCAACTCCCTGGGCAAGGTTCTCAAGAAGAACAGCATTGAAAATGTCCAGGGTATCGTCTCCCTGGACTTGGGCAAGCTCGCCAAGGGCGCAAAGTTTATTCGCGTCAGCGCAGACAACCGCAACAGCACCTTTATGGTGACCGACAAGGGTGCCGTGAAGGCTCTCAAGAAAGAAGGCGATTTGCTGCCGATGCTCCAGTTTGCAATGGAAGGCTACGCCAACAAGATGTACCAGATGACGAAAGAAATCGAAACGGGCGTAACCATCGAAATGGAAAGACCCTCCGAAACTTCTTCCAGCTCGGGAAACGGCGAGCAACCGAAATCTTCTGGCTCTGTTGAACCGCCGAAGTCTTCTAGCAGTACCGGCAGCGACGAGCCTATCGTAGTCGATTGCTCCGGCAAGACTGCACAGTCCAACAAAGACGAAACGGTAAAATTGACCGTCCAAGGCAGTTCGGGCCAACGCGAGTTCATCATGCATGTGCCGAGCACCTACAAGGGGGACAAGCCTGTCCCGCTGATGATTGACTATCACCCGATTGGCGGTTCCGGTTCAAATCAGATGAGGGACACGAAGTACAAAGCGCTCACCGACAAGGAAGGCGTCATCTCGCTCTACCCGCAAGGCACCACCAAAACGATGGGCCCGGGTTGGAACGTCGGCCCATGCTGCTCCAACGACGATGACATTGAGTTCACTCGCGCAATGATCAAGTATGTCAGAGAAAAAGCCTGCATCGACCCGCAGCGCATTTACGCAGCAGGCTTCTCCATGGGTGGCGGTATGAGTAACCACGTAGCCTGCATGATGTCCGACGTCTTCGCTGCAGTTGCTCCGGCAGCTATGGACCTGAACAGAACCAACAGCGCCAAGTGCACGAAGGCACGTCCGATTTCCGTCATCAACTTCCGCGGTACGGCTGACCCGGTTTGCAAGTACCAAGGTGGCGATAGTGGCTACAACGATGGTTTGAACTTCCTCGGCGCCGAAGGCACCTTCAAGTACTGGGCAGAAGCGGATGGTTGCACCGGCTCCCCGACCAAGAATTCCGACGGTTGCGACGAATACTCCAACTGCCGTGACGGCGTGAAGGTCGTGCTCTGC
>JAFZOV010000133.1 GCA_017550445.1 Fibrobacter sp. | reverse complement strand
GTGCAGGCGTTCTTTGCAGTCGAATACTTGCTTGCGGAATCACCCGCAAAAGCGTTCTCGCTAACCATCTTGAGGATTCCCGCCGGAGCAACCCGCGCGCATTCCTTGCTGGGGTCGGCAGCATTATCCCCGCCAAGACCAGCAGCAATCCCATCGTTCAAAATCATCTGCACAAAATTCATCAAGTCCGGTACGCAACTGAACATGCCCGCGCTCCCTACCGGGAACAGCTTTCGCAGCACCCAGGCACTTTCGTCGTGAATTTCGCCGCAAATCTCGCGGCCCCTGAAGCTGCAGATTTCCGTCGGCGAGATTTCTGCTTTTGGAATCGGATTCCAGTCGCGAGTCAGCGGATCCCAGCCGGAACGGTTCATGCCGAGCGGGATAAAGAACCGTTCGCGGCCTTGCTGTTGCAAGTCCTTGCCGGTCATGCGCTGCAATATAATTCCGAGCAACACACTCGCAGGGTTACCGTAATTAAAGTCGGCGCCGGGAGCCTTCTCAAACTGATATGTATACAGCGCATTCAGAATGCCCTCTGCCGGCAACGTGCGCAACGTCTTCATGGGTACGCGGTAATCCAGACTGTGCGTGAGCAAGTGGAATACGCGAATATCTTCACGATAATTTGTCTGTAGTTCGGGAATATAGTCAATGACCTTGGTATCGACCGAGAGCCTGCCCTCCAGAATGTAACTCAGGGCAAGCGTGGAAGTAGGACAAACCTTGGTAAGGCTAGCAATATCGAAAACCGTATTTTCGGGCGTATTGAGCGTCAAAATTTCGCGACTTCCGTCGGGCAAAATAAAGCCGGCGACCGCCCTGTTGAAAATTCCTTCGGTTTCGGCCCTTTTTAAGAGTCCCATCAATACATCTTTTTCGAACTTCATGTCCCGAAATATAGCATAGTGACCTTTTTCCCGAAATATATCTTATATTTTGATTGTGTTCTTCAAGACTATAGAAAGCGAAAATCGCTTAAAGGCTTTTTACGGAGTAATCTTTATTGCGGTAGGCTTAGGCCTTTCCGCAGTGAGCGTATACATGCTCAGAGATTACGTAGAAACGGTCAAGCAAACAACTCTACTTGCAGGCACCCTTTCCAACGAAAAAAATGCCGAAGCCATCAACGGTTTCTTGGCACGAGGCGAATCCATACTGCGTATTACTTCGCGCATAGCAGAAAAGAGCTTGGAACATGGAGCCACGCAGGCGCAGATTGAATCGCTGTTTGTTTCCGAAGCGGAATATTACAAGCACTCGAACGATTTTACCTTGTGTAGCATGTTCGGTCTTTTGCGCGAAGAATTTTTTTACGGCGGACGCTGGACTCCAGCCGTAGGTTATGTACCCTCGAATCGTCCGTGGTACCAGAACGCCCCAACAGAAAAAGACAAAATCGCCCTAATCCCGACACACTTGAATCCCTATAGTGGCGAACAGGTGGTAACCATCAGCTTGCGCCTTTCGGATAAGAAAAGCGTTTTCGCTATCGACCTGTACTTGAAGGACATGCTTGCAAATGTCAAGAAGAGCGACCTGTCCGACATGCAAGTCATTATCGACAAGAAGGGCACGGTCATTTCCCATACCGATATTACCCAAAATGGCCGCAACTATCTGTCTGCAGAATTCTGGGGCACAGACGAAGAAAAGCTGGCACGTAACATTTCACTTGCTGGTAACGAGCCTTTTGCTTTTAACCTAAGAGGCAAGGACTATCGCGTATTTTCAACGCTTATACAAAATGAATGGTACGTGGTACGCCTGGTAGAAGAACGACTTCTTTGGAAAAACCTGAACTGGGCCATTTTGCGTGACGCTATTATCGCTTTCCTCGCGCTCTTACTGTTTGTCATTCTAATCACAGCCGCATTCGCAAAGCATATACAGCTGATCCGCGTCAGCAATTCCAAAACAGCATTCCTCACAAGCATGAGTCGAGAAATCCGCTCGGCTATCAACGGTATTCTCGGCATGAATTCCATTGTGCAAAAGGACCTGCACGATGACAACATGAAGGAATACACCAACAATATCCAGAGTGCTGGCCAAAGTGTCCTCTCGTTAGTAAACGATGTCCTAGACGTTACCAAGATTGAATCCGGTCGTTTAAGCATCGAGTCCATGGAATACGAAGTATTCACCATTTTGCAGGAATGTTACAACGAGAACGAGCCGAAGACCAAAGCAAAGGGCTTGACATTCCACATCGACTGCGACCCCGACATTCCTTCTTGCTTGTGGGGCGACGAAAACCGAATCATCCAAATTATCAACAACCTACTTTCCAACGCCATCAAGTTTACTGAAGTAGGCGGCGTATCGCTGTTCGTCGGATTCGACAACGTACCGCCCATTGGAACGCTCCAGACCGACGATTATATCATGCTAAAGATCGCCGTCAAGGACACCGGTATCGGCATCCGCAAAGAAGAGCGAAATTCCATTTTCAAAAAATATATTCAGGACAGTTCTGCTAAAAATTACGATGTCGAGGGAATGGGTCTTGGCCTAAGCCTTACGCAGGAGCTCCTGACAAAATGCGGCGGCCACATGACCATCAATAGCCGCTATGGCGAAGGTTCTTCGTTCCTGGTTGAAATTCCGCAACTGGTGTTAAATTCGGAACCCATGGGCGACTTCGCGATGCGCTACAGGAACGCAACACGCATGAATAAAGAAAAAGCGGAAGTATTCCTGGCCCCCGAAGCAAGAATCCTGATTGTCGACGACGTGGAACTGAACCTCAAGATGTTCCGCGGATTCTTGAAGAATTCCCAAGTAAAGATTGACGAAGCGCTTAGCGGGCACCAGTGCTTGCAGTTGGTAGAATCCAGACATTACGACCTGATTTTCTTGGACCACATGATGCCCGTCATGGACGGCGTAGATGTCTTTAGAAAAATGAAGATGATGGACAAGTTCCCCAACAAGGACACGCCCGTTATCGCTTTGGTATCGGAAGGCGAAACGCTCACGAAGGACACCTTCCTGGCCGAAGGTTTCACCGATTACCTGCTAAAGCCCCTGAAGGAGCGGGACCTGCGCCGTACGCTGAAATGGTATCTGCCGAAACAGCTGGTGCTTACCCCCGAAGACCTGAGCGAACCGGTAACACCTTCGACAAATGCAGTCAACGCGCCCAACAACCAAATTGAATCCACATTCGATGACGACGATATTGAACTGCGCCCGGTAACTGCGGCCACTCCGCTCGAACGGTTCAAGAACTTCGCTGATTTCCTAGACATAAAGGCCGGCCTGAATTACTGCGCCGACGACGAAGAAATATACGTAGAAATGTTGCAGGAATACGTCGGTTCCCCGCTGTGCAGAAACGTAGACGCGTGCTACAGAAACTCCGACTGGGACAACTACCGCTTTTACATGCACGTTCTATACGATTCTTCGATTGCAATTGGCGCCACCTCCATGGCAGAAAAATTCCGCAATCTGGAAACCGCAAGTCAAGAATCTCGACTGAAGGTCATTCATGAAAACCATGACCTGGCAATGGCTTTACATACAGAGCTGATTGAAAACATCCAGAAGGGGCTTGAAGAACGATGAAATGGACCGTCCTAGCATCTACAATAGCGCTCGCCATGATTATCGGAATGTTACTCATGTTCAGCCCCGAAGCAGAAGCCCAGAATGACGAAACAAAATTCCGGGTAGCCATGATTCTGGCTGGACTCCGTAATGACCACAGTTGGAACGAGACCCATTACGAAGCAATCCAAAAAGCCGAAAAGCTGCTGAATCTCGAAGTTGCCTATTACGAAAACGTGCCTATCGATTCAACGGCACAATCCATTATGGAACAAGCCATCCAGAACGGGGCAAAAACCATTATCGCAAATTCTTTTGGTTTTGGCGAAGCGGTATTGGCTGTTGCAAGGAACCACCCCGAAACCAAGTTCCTGCATGCCACGGGGCTTCAGACAGCAACAAACCTGTCCACCTTTTTTGGACGCATGTATCAGCTACGTTATCTTTCGGGAATCGTTGCCGGATTCAAGACAAAGACAAACGAAATCGGATACGTGGCAGGGTTCAACATTTCAGAAGTCAACCGCGGCATCAACGCCTTTGCCCTCGGCGTGCAAAGAGTCAACCCCAACGCAAAAGTATATGTCAGCTGGGCAGGCTCCTGGACCGACGAATCCATGGCAGCAGACGCCACCCGCGACCTTTTAGACAAGCATAACATCGACGTCCTGGCAACCCATGTAGATGCCTTGTCTCCCTACGAAATTGCAGACGACAAGGGCATATGGATTATCGGCTACAACAGGGACAACTCCAGAAGATTCCCTGAACATTTCTTGACCGCCCCCGTTTGGCGATGGGAGAATTTCTATATCCCGAAAATTCGAGAAATCATGCAGGACAAATTCGAAGGCAAGTCCTACTGGCTCGGCCTCGAAAGCGGCATCATGGAACTATCCGATTTAACCAAGAATGTAGAAGACACCGTTCGCCAAGCCGTAGAAATCGAGAAGCTTAGGCTGACTCAAGGAAAGTTCGACGTGTTCTATGGCCCGATTGAAGACAATCAGGGCAATATCCGCATAGGCGAGGGAGAAAGCATGACCGACGACGCCATGCTAAATCAATTTGATTGGTACGTCAAGGGAGTAGTCGATGGAATTAAGCCCTAGAAGTACAAGAATCAACATCAAGATGGTGGTATGGCTTGCCGCCATCGTATTCGTACTGTGCCTTGTTTGCGTACTGCTCCGAGTAAAGCTAGATACCCTACTGAACGTTTACGTTTCTAAGCAGGTTTCGCAGCAAGCCGTCTTGATCGCCGACCTCGCAAATGAAAAGCTGCACATGCGCCAGAACACCCTTTCGATGATTGCACGCAAAATCGAAGCGGACGGTTCACGCATCGAAGATTTCTTGGCCCTTTCAGATTTGAAAGGCGAAAATGTCAGTTACGGACTCATCTCTTTAGACGGAACCGTCCACACCAACGATTCGACATTTATTCTGGCTGACGAAAATTATCGTTGCATCATGACATCCTTCCGTGGCAAACAATCCATTTGCTACAACGAGGCAATGGGAATCATGCTGGGCGTTCCCGTCTATAACCGCCTCAACGTCCGCTTTGTATTGTACCAGCGATACAACAAGATTCCAATTAACGATTTCTTCGATGTAGACTGCTTTGACAGAAAATGCTTCGCCCAGATTATCGATAACGACGGCAAGGTTTTGATTCAGAACAACACCGGCGAATGGCATAACGACTCCATTTGGGAAAACACCGACATCGACAAGATCTACATAAAGCTCCGTCAAGACCTGGATCACGGCCTTGCGACATCGAGGAGCCTTCTTATCGGCAACGAGACCTATTACTTCTACATGGCAAAGCTGAAGAACAACGACTTCACGCTTGCAGGAATGGTCTCCGCCGAAGATGTCTCTGACGGTCTGGATCGTTTGTCCTTCCTGGTATTCTGGGTTGTAGGACTCCTGATGCTCTTGTTCTTGACCGGTCTAGGCATCCGATTCTTCTTGACACGAAAGCAACGCGAATACAACTTAAAAAGCCATTTGGCAAGCGACGAACTGGAACGCTTACGCATGATGGAATCGGTGGGACAGGATATTCGCGAACCCGCAATGAACGTTTTGAACATGGGCGCTATCGTACTAAGGGAATCTGCAGACCCTTCGCTCAAGGAATATATTGCCGACATGCGGGCCTCCGGACAGCAGCTGCTTTTGCTGTCCAACGACATTTTGGACATGAACAAAATCCGCACAAACAGTCTCGATATTTCTATCAAGGAATACGACCTGTTCGCCGTCCTGTGCGATAGCCTTAACGCAGCACGCCATCGCAAGAAAAATGCAGAATTCGAGTTACTGGTCGATTCGTCGATTCCGACGCATCTTGAGGGCGATGAATCCCGCTTGCAGCAGATTATAAGCAACATCCTGTTCAACGCCGAACACCTCGTGGTAAACGGAGCCAACATTATCCAAATAGGCTACCACTGGATTGAAAGCGAGGACGAAACCATCACTAGCCAGAAAATCAACTTGGTCATCGACATTCCCGATGCCGGCGTCAATTGGACAGGTCCATCCCTTTCGCTGGTGAAGATGCTCGTAATCGCCTTGGGTGGCGAAATCAAGAACAGCCTCATTGCCGACGGCATACCGGTAGTCGAAATCACCATTCCCCAAAAGGTGGTAAAGAACGAATTGATGGGCGACTTCAAGACGCGCTACAACGAGTTTGTGCAGGCATCCGAAAACAAGTCCATTCATTTCTACGCGCCCAACGCATCGATTCTCGCCATTGACGATGTGCCCATGAATTTACGAGTCATGAGCGGACTCATGAAAGAGACCTTCGCTCGCTTTGACCCGGTATCGAATGGCATGGAAGCCATCGAAAACTTTAGGCGCAACCACTACGACATCATCTTCTTGGATCATACGATGCCGATTATCGATGGTTTGAATATTCTCACCATCATGAAGACGCTCGACGATCACCCCAACAAGCACACCCCCATCGTGATGCTTACGGCAGACGACAACGCCTCGGCAAAATCGATTTGCGAAACCATGGGCTTCGCCGATTTCTTGACAAAGCCCGTGCACGAAGACGCCCTGTTCGCCATCCTGTTAAAATACCTGCCTAAAGAACTGGTAAACCAATACGACGAATTACCCCAAAAAGAAAAAATCGTCGATGTGGCAACAGAAGAAAAGCCTGTAAAAAAAGTGGAGCCGAAAAAGACGACCGAACATTTGCCGGACGATCTTTTGGACACGTCGGTAGGCCTATACTGTTGCGAAAGAAACGAAGCTCTCTACCGCAAAAAGATAATGGTCTATGTCGAAAAGGAATTCGATGTCGTCTTGAACAAGCTTTTTAAGGAAGAAGACTTTGAAAGCTACCGCTTAATGGTACAGGCACTAAAGAGCGCATCGCTGTTTATCGGAGCGATCAACATTGCAAGTATCGCAAAGTTGATGGAATTTGCCTGCAGCGAAGGTGACTACGACTATATTAGAGTCCGACACGAAGACCTGATGCGCGAATACAGACTAGTTGTCAATGAACTAAAGGAACGCATGTCCCATGGAAGAACAAATTGACGTATTGAATGCCGACGGAACGCCAGCAGGCTACACCTGCGGACGCACCAAGGTTCACGCCGAGGGCCTATGGCACCGCACGGTTCATGTATGGGCATTCAATAACGAAGGTAAAATTCTGTTCCAGCAGCGCGCCCGCGTAAAAGAGAACAATCCCGGCCTTTTGGACACGAGCTGCGCAGGGCACATCTCTGCGGGTGACACCAGCATCAATGCCGCCGTGCGCGAACTGCGCGAAGAACTGGGCGTGCACAAGAGTTCGCGCGACCTCGAATACCTATTCGAGGCAACACACGAAAGTGTGTTGAACGGCGGCACTTACCTCGACAACGAATATTACGATGTCTACAAGATCGTTCTTTCTGATGAAGAGGCAAAGTCGCTGGTGCCGCAACCAGGCGAAGTCGACGGATTCGTATGGATGACACGCGAGGAATTTTTCGCAAAGCATAAAATACATCCCGAAAAATTCGTAGAGCATCCGAAAGACTTTCAGTGGCTGCTAGATAACGCCCAATAAGAACTTGCAAGAGAATATATGTCGAAAGCCATCGCCAATCACCGTTACCGCCACTACAAAAAAGAAACGATGATCTACACGGTCGTCACCGCCGATGCTCTCGACTGTGAATCGGTCAAGCCGCTCGTGGTCTATCGCAGCGAATACGAGACTCCCGACCACCCCAAGGGAACTTTATGGGTGCGCGCCCGCGAGGATTTCGAAAGTAAAGTCACTCTCGCCGACGGCACCGTCGTAGACCGCTTCACCGAAATCGGCTAGTTAATTTTTCCGGCTTTTCCATTCCGCCATCACCATACCCGCAACAATCGCCACGGCTCCCGCCAAGGCGACAGCCGTAATATGCTCGCCTAAGGCAATGACGGCGGTAATGATCGTCACAAGCGGAATCGCGTAAATGTAGTTGCTTGCAAGTACGGTTCCAAGCTGCTTCAGCACCTTGTTCCAGATAAGGTAACCGAACAGCGACGAAAACACCGTAAGGCACAAGAAGTTGAGCGCCACTACGGGCTCCATAAAATTCTGCCACGGAATATCGAGCGCCTTGACGGTATCGCCACCCGCTTCGATAAACAGCGCCGGGATCGACGTGAGCGTTCCGTAAAAGAACATCTTTCGCGTAATGAACAGCGAATTGTACTTGCCGTTCAGCTGCCGCACCACCAACGAATATGCAGCCCACATCACCGACGAGGTAAACGCGAGCAAATCGCCTATGGGCGAAAGCTTCAAGATAAACTTGCCATTCAGCACCACAAGCACCATGCCTACGAACGTGACGAGGCACCCCAGAATCTGCCGCCTAGAGAGGCGTTCGCTCTTGTACAGGAGCCCGCCAAAAATCATCGTCAAAAGCGGATTCGTACAGACAATCAGCGACACGTTACTCGAAGGCGAAAGAGTCAGCGCCGTGTTCTCCGCCCAGAAGTAGAGCGTGCAGCCCGTAATGCCGCAAAAGAACAGAATCAGTTCGTGCTTCCAGCTTTCGCTGCGGAACTTCTTGTGGCTTATCGCCAACAACAGCAAGTACGTTACCGCAAAACGCAGCGTAAAAATTTGCACCGCGGAAAATCCGTGGTGCAACAACACTTTCGTGCTTACAAAGCTCGTTCCCCAAAAGGCAATCGTCGCAATAGCAAGTATGTGCCAAAACGCGAGGCCATGTGAGCCTTTTGTAAATGTGCAGTGTGGAATGTGAGGTGTGAAATGGTTCATTAGTCATTTCACATTACACATCACACATTGCGGCGTAGCCGCCCACATTTATCATTAGTCCCTGAACTTCACCTGCTTGGTGCCAGCGACGACTTCGCCAATCTGCACCCACTTTTCGCCCTTGGCTTCGAGGTGTGCAGTGACTTCAGCCTTGTCAGCCGGGTCGATAAAGATGAGCATGCCCATACCCATGTTGAAGGTAGAGTACATTTCGTCCTTTTCGACAGAGCCAGCCTGCTGGATGAGCTTGAAGATCATCGGAGGATCCCACGTAGTGCGGTCGATAATCACGTCCACGTTGTCCGGGAGGATACGCGGGATGTTGCCCTGGTAGCCCGAACCGGTGATGTGTGCGAGGCCCTGAATGATCTTCTTGTTGCAAAGATCGATGAGGCTCGGGTAGTAGCTGCGGTGCGGCACGGCGAGAGCTTCGCCAATGGACTTGTCCATGCCATCAACCATGGTGTCGACCTTGTAGCCGGCCACGTCGAAGAGCACCTTACGAGCCAAGGAGTAACCGTTGGTGTGGAGACCGGTAGACGGGAGACCGAGAATAATGGTACCCGGCTTGATCTTCTTGCCGTCGATGATGTTTTCGCGTTCCACGACACCCACGATAGTACCGGAGATATCGTAGTCGCCCGGACCGTAGAAGCCCGGCATTTCAGCAGTTTCACCGCCAATCAGCACGAGGTCGTTTTCGCGGCAAGCCTTTGCCATACCGGCAACCAGCTTGTCCATGACACCCGGTTCCAAACGGCCGGTAGCCACATAGTCCAAGAAGAACAGCGGACGTGCACCCTGCACCAGAATATCGTCGCAGCAGTGGTTCACAATGTCCTGACCCGGGAGTTCGTGCGTGCCCATTTCGATGTCGACCTTGAGCTTGGTGCCCACGCCATCGACGGAGCTCACGAGGACGGGGTCCTTCATGCCGAGATGGTTCAGCGTAAAGAGGCCGCCGAAGTTACCGACGTCGCCCAAAACGCCCTGGTTGAATGTAGTACGTACGGATTTCTTGACACCGACCATTGCTTCGTCGGCACGTGCCAAGGACACTCCTGCGTCTGCGTAATTCATCTTTTATCCTTTGCCCAAGTCTTGGGCATGTGTTCGCCCTTAATGGGCATTTTGTTTTTCATCAATATTTCTAAGCGCATCCAGAATGAGGCTCGTGGTATCGGACATCTGGTTGATGTTCACGATATCGGGCATCAGGTGGGTATCGAGCTTGAACAGCGTCTCGTCACCCCAAGAGAGCATCTTTTCCAATGCGTCTGGGCCTGCCAGTTTGCCACACTTGGCACAGCAAATACGGCCGTCCTGGAATGCGATAAAGCCCTTTTCGCCGTTGCATTCGAACATGACCGTTCCCGTAACGCGGCTCTTTTCCAGGGTCTGCGCAAAATCGATAAAGGGGAGCACCTTTGCAGAGGCCAAGAGCGAAAGCCTTTCGAATTCATCGAACGCCTTGTTCTTTGCACGCAGGCGGTCTGCCACCACCTTGTAAAGGTATACCATGATGTTCGGGTTCTTGTCCAGGAACTTCACGAACTCGTCGCTAGGAATGTGAAGCACCGTAGCGCCGTCTTCACCTGCGACAACAGTATTGCTAGTAGGCTCGTTACAGATAATGGACATTTCGCCAAAACAAGTACCCGCCTCTAACGTCGCGAGGGTATTGTAGTGGCCGTCTGCCAAAAGTTCACCGCAAATAAAAGCGCGACCACTCTGCAACACGCAGAAAGAATCGCCAACAGATCCGCCATTAATAATGATTTCGCCTGGTTCATATTCGCGAATCTGAGCATTCAAAAGCAAATAATCGGCACAGTCCCTGGGCACCTGCTGCAAAAAGGGCGTCCCAAGTTCATAGTTGGCTGCAATCCAGTCACCAATACCTGTATGAGTTTTCATGGGCTAAAAGATAAAAATATTATGGTACCAATCAAAACCCGTTCGGCCAGAATCAGCCCCATTTGTAGACTTCTGTATACAACCCTTCAGGTTTTGGAGCATTTCGGCAGGGTACGCCACCGCAGATTCGTAAAAATCGTTGCCACCACCGGGGCCCTTGCGTCCGTCATTCTGGCAAACCCGTTTTTCCTTGAAGGCCTTGATGTACTTTATGCGGGGTTCTGCAGCAAGCAATTCGTCGGGAGTCGCAAACATGCCGGGGTTCACCCACACATCGGCGCTATCGGCTACCTTCATGATTTCTTCCAGCGTCAACTGGAGTTCCCGACTGGTGTCAGATGCCCACAAGTAGCAACCGCCCGCATCCTTGATAAGCCTTGCCGTGAAGCTGTTTCCGCCCGGTGCATACCACACGCCACCGTAGCTCATGCCCACTAACACACGAGGGCAAGGGGAGTGTGAAATGTGGGATGTGGAATGTGGAATTGTATCATCTTGAGCGGATTTATGGGGGGAAGTTTCCCCCTCGTTCGCACGCTGTTGCTCGCTACCCTCTCTAGCGGGGGACACCCCCGCAACGCCCCCGTTTGCAGCCCGCAAATACGCATTCTTACTTTGTTCAAAAATCAAATCTGCCAAGGCTTCTACGCCAAACATTGTTCCGTACAACTTAATCCACTCCGCCTTGGCCAGGGGACTGTCTTCCTGCCATTCCGACGTAAGCATCAGCGGAAGCTTCAAGGCCTCGATCCGTTCGTAGTCGTCATGTCCGCCACCCGTGGCAAAGCTCATGACCAGGTCCGGCTGGAGCGCCACCAGTTTTTCGAGAGAAATCGTAGAACCGCTCCCCACCTCGGCCACCTCACCTGCAGCAATCCGGGCATACAGGGCACTGTCAGCAATGTACTTGCCCTCGCCCACGCCCACAATGCGGCTTTCAAGCCCAAGGCGCAGCATATAGCCAATCTGCGCCGAAGAAAGCGCCGCCACCCTCTGGGGCGCCTCACGGAAGGTAAAGCGCTTTACCAAGGTATCGCGACCCACAACGGAGCGAATCTCGGCGACTTTCTCGCCACAAAGCGTTCCCACCTTCAAATTCTTGCTGTATTCCAGGGCCGGCAGTTCCCCGCAGTCGGCCGTTTTCTTTTCAGTTTCATCGTTATTCCGGCAGGCACTCAATTGCAACAACGAAAATGCCAAAAAAAGCCCCAACCAGGCATTGGCGACCATCTTTCCACAAAAACTCAACATTCTAGGTCCTGAAAAAGTGCGTAAATCGTTGATTTTTAACATCTTATGAAATTTTTTGTGCCAAAAACCCAAAACATAATGTATTTTATATGCCGGATACTAGCAACGGAATCTTTTATGAAAACAAAGATAGCCTCTTTTTTGAGCATTGTCGCTCTCAGCTTGCTTACCTTCGCCACCAGCTCTTTTGCTGACGAAGAAGAAGGATTTTACGAAAAGGACCACGTCCGCGGGTTCATTTCAATTGGCGCCGACTACCGCGGCATGCGCAAGGAATTCCAGCGCTACGTGAACAATACAGCCCTCGCCGACTACGGCCACCTGGTCGAAACCCCCGTTCTAAATAGCGAAGGCGGCTACGACACCTTGCTGGTAGAATACTACGGTACCCCCAAATACAAGAAGTTCAACGACTACTATCTCGGCATGCACGTCAACGTCGGTGCCCAGTACAAGCAGTTCCTGACCTGGTTCGACTTCAACTTCATGTGGCCCCAGGTATCCAAGCGTCCGCGTGACTACTACACCCCTACCGACGACGACGGCAACTACTGCCCCAAGAGCTACGCCCTTTACGACGTGGAATGGTTCGCCTATGGTGCTGACTGGATGTTCGGCTGGAAACTCTTTGGCGAAAACGCCCCCATCAACCTGATTCCGGCTGTGGGTTTCGGTTTCAACCTGATCAACTTCCACTTCGCCTCTAACTTCTCCGTTGCCGAAAAGGGCAACATCGAAAACAACGATATCATGCGCGACCGTTTCTACAGCACGCTCGCCACGACGGTCAATTCCGAACTTGAACTCCGCATCGAACTGGGCCGCCTCGCTGTTGGCGGCTACCTGGGCTACCGCTTTATCCGCTACAACGATCTCTCTATCGAAGACTTCGGCAAGGATTACGGTCCCCACGGAACCGACAACGTCGGCGACACCTACTACTTTGGTCTCCGCCTGACTTGGTACTTCCTCTCCCAGTGGGAAAAGAAACAACAGGATAAGTTGTAGTTTTTTAGAATGCGAAATTGCCCCGCTTCAAGCGGGGCTTTTTTGTACTTAATTAAGGCGGCGGGGCGTTTGAGGATTACACCCCACCGCCACCTTTGGTCGAGGATTACGTCCTTTGTCAAAAGGGTGTTCACACTGAAAGAAAAACCCACGGGGAGCATTCCCGTTCGGATCCGTGTCCACAATCTTCTCCATGGCCACGTAGTGGGCGCAGGTCCGCCGGAGACACGAATCCGTTTTCCAGCGGACATAGCGCTTCGCCTTGGGGTAAACGAAATCCCAGCCTAGCACCAGCGTAGGAACCCCCATGAGCCGGAGCCTGTCCGGAAGCGGCGCATACTCCCCCTGAGTCGTCAAAAGCACCACCGCATCCAGCTTGCGGTACATGGCCATCAGCAAGGCATCTTCCATCAGCGACAAATTGGGCCCCACGTAACTCGTTTCTGCCGGGTTATTGAAGTGCACGCTGTAACCGCACTCCATAAGAGTCTGTTCCAACCTGAACACTCCCTCGCAATCCCGGGCAAATACATGGGGATCGCGATACGGGTGGTAATAATGGGATTCCATTTCCAGTCTGCGGTAACGGTTCCCTTCGAAATAACGGATAGCCTGCATCTCGACCCAGAGCCTTAGGCTCCTGAAATCCAGACAGGAATGGAACCGGTGAACGTTTCGGTAATAGTCGTTCACCTTCTTGAGCGTGTAACCATCTAGGAAAAATCCTATACGGAGCGGTCGCGGCATAGTACCTCCATCAAAAAGCGTGCCTCTTTATTAACACGCTTTTTTTGGGGTACCCAAGACCGATTTTAGATGTTAAATTTTCTATACAAAGTATAGAACGCCATTCAGGCGTCAAATCAGCTTGCGCTTTTTCAGGTCGTCCATCAGCGAGCCCGGCATCCAGGACTTGAGTTCGACGTATTTCGGATCGTTGAGTTTCTTGCGCCACTGTTCCGCCTTGGCCTTGTCACCCTTGTCGTTATAGATCCGGATCAGGTTCAGCACCGAGCACCAGTAGCGAATACTCTTGCCCGTGCGCTTCAAGTAATCGGCAGCGCTCTTTTCGTAAATACCGGCAGCCTCGCCATACTTTTTGAGGCGGTAAAGCATATCGGCCTTGATCTGCAACATGACCGGATGATCGGGAGCGCGCTTGAGCCCGCGTTCAGCAAGCTTCAAACCCGTCGCAAAGTCTTCCTTGTCGTAATGCATCCATATAAGCGGAGTCAAGAACAAGGGCCAGAACCGTTCGGACTTTTGCGATGCACTGTCTAAAGTCGCAAGGTACAGTTCGCGGTTATCCGACTTGAAGGGAACCCAGCTAAAACTCTTGTCGATGTAGTAGGCGTAAATGGCAAAGAAGGCGCGCGCCTCCAGTTCCTTGGATTCTTCAAAAGCCTTCGCCGCCGAACGTGTGGTCATGGCCCCCTTGACCGAATGCCCCGTCTCGCCCTGCACGTAGCCAATTTCAAAGCGGCGAAGAGCATCCCAAAGGCCCTCGGTCTTGCAAGATTCAAGCAACGTTCCCGCCTTTATGAGCGAAGCCGTATCTCCCTTGTCGTCATAGATGCTAATACGTACAACATTTTCAAGCACGCAACCCGCCCCCTCGTTCTGGGAGCGCAACTGCTTTGAAATTTCAAAGGCATCGCCATAACGC
>JAFZOV010000132.1 GCA_017550445.1 Fibrobacter sp. | reverse complement strand
AGCAGGGCTAGGAGAATGGACAGAGCCAATAACATGCGAAGCGAATGCCGCGGCAGGCTGCTTGCAGACTGACATGGCTGAGCTGATGCTGTTATGCGCTTGCGCAATGCGTTAAAAATCTTCACAGAAGACCTCCGAGTATAAAATCCCACCAAATACTTTCAATTCTGCGCAAATATAAATAAATTGTTCAACGGAAAAGGCGGCATTTGACCGCCTTTAATCTACACTGGAGCAGCGTCTAGGATTTCGTTCATGAGCGTTTGGTATTTGACACCAGATGCCGCTGCCCGGCGTTTGTAACGTTCAATTACGCGAACGGGTACACGCAAAGTGATGGACTTTGTTGCGTTTGCCGCACGCTTTGCCCTGATTTCTTCCATTGTTTCGTGAGCCGCTTGCTGAAGAGCTGCAATACGTTCTGCGGAATGTTCATCTTCTTTTAACAATCCTGCTTCAGATGCAGCGAGAATTTCTTGTTCATATTCATCTAATTCGTACTTCTTGACATGTTCTTCAAAAGAAAGCATCATACACCTCCATGTTTCTTTGTTGCCACTCTACTCGGAAATGCTGTTTTAAGAAACCGCGTCCCGTCAGGTTGAACTACATATGGAACTTGCCATATATAATCCCTGAAAAACACCCATGCGATAAATTGATTCGGGTATTTTTCCTGGTTTGGATGTCGAAAATCTCGGATGATTTTCCCGTTTTCCATCGCTTCGGAAATTTCCTCGAAAGAAACACTTCGCAGTCCTGCTTTCAGGATTTCGTTCTTTTCTGGATTCCAGTCGAACTTCATAGATAAATATATATTTGTATGTACAAAAGGTCAATACATTTTGTGCAATTGTTTTTCGAAAAAGCCTTTCGTGGGCGAATAGAGGGAATCCCTATTCATATATATACACGCTTTTTTCGGCTCTTCGTATACCTTTTTCGACTGTAAAATTTTTATAACGGCGTGCAGGGCGCTTGATTGCGGGTGCAGCGCGATCCATATTATTTTTGTATTAAAGCAAAACACGTTTTATTACTATATTACAGCCATGCTTTACGGAATTTGCTCTGATATCCATTCGAATGCGGTTGCCTTTGAAGCGGTTATTGCTTCTATGAAAGACAACAATGTCGATAGGAAAGTTTGCCTTGGTGATTTAGTGGGTTACGGCGCTGATCCGGACGAATGCGTTCGTCTTGCTCGCGAGAATATGGATATTTGCATTATCGGTAACCATGACAGTGTGGCTATTAAGCACGAATCCAGCGCGGGGTTCAACCCCTATGCCAAGCAGGCGATTGAATGGACACAGAATCATTTGTCTGACGAATCCGTCTCGTACTTGAGGACGCTCCCGTACATTTGCGAAGAAAACGATATTTGCTTTGTGCACGCTTCGCCCCTTTCGCCTGCCGACTGGGTGTACGTGACCGAACTGGAAGACGCCCTCGACGCTTTTGAACATTTTAAGGGCCGTTACTGCTTTGTGGGCCATACCCACAGCCCGGTAATCGTTGCTAGCCGCCCCAATGCCATTCCGAAGATTCTGGACGAATACGAATACCGAATCGAAGATACGGAACGACTGCTGGTGAATGTGGGCAGCGTAGGCCAGCCCCGCGACCGCGATCCGCGCTCTTGCTGGTGCTTGCTGGATACCGAGACCAAGTGCGTGCGCCTGATTCGCGTAGACTACGATGTGTACCAGACCCAGGAACGCATGAAAAAGGCCGGCATGCCGAGTTTCCTCATTGATCGATTGAGCGTAGGAAGGTAAAATAGACGAGAGAACGCCGCTTCGCGGCTACAGACTAGAGACGAGAGAGGAATAAATGATAAGTTTTAGTTCAGAATCAATAGAGTTGCTCAATAAGAATTTTACACAATCTCTCGTCTTTCGTCTCTCGTCTTTCGTCTAACAATGAAATGGGTTCTTGCAGTATTTGGTAAGGCTGGCTCGCCGTTCATTGCCGACGAGGTGGACAAGTACGTCAAGCGCCTGCGTGGGGGAATGTTCCCGCTGGAGGTGGTGGAGCTCAAGGAATCTAAAATTGACGACCGCCTGCAGGCCCTCGCCCAAGAAGCGACACTTTTTGACAAGAAATTTCCGAAGTCGGAATACCGCCGCGTGATTTTATCTGAAGAAGGCAAGCTCATGGATACGGTGAAACTTTCGGACACCTTGCGCGACCGTTTTCCGGGCAACATTGTCTTTTTGATTGGGTCGGCTTACGGCATTGACGAAAACCTGAAAAAGACGGCGGACTTGCTCTTGTCGCTTTCTCCCTTAACCTTTACCCATGACCACGCCCGCGTTCTTTTTGCGGAACAGCTTTACCGCGTGCAGATGGTGATGCAGAATCATCCGTATCACCACCGGTAATCTGTGGCCGTTTGCGCGTGGCGCTGAAATTCGGCAATTTTTTTGAAAAAATGCGTTTTCACCCCTTGACAGGGCTCCATTTTAATTCTATTATTGTGCGCGTCCTAAGCGACTATGGATGATTAGCTCAGTTGGTAGAGCAGCTGACTCTTAATCAGCGGGTCGCAGGTTCGACCCCTGCATCATCCACTAGAAACCGTCTCACCCCGAGGCGGTTTTTTTGTGCATTTATCTCGTTCCTCGTCTTTTGTCTTTCGTCTAAAAAATCTATATTTGCCGCCGTAAAAAACGGATTAATCATGAACGCAGAAATCGAAAAACGCCGCACCTTTGCCATTGTCAGCCACCCTGACGCAGGTAAGACCACCATCACCGAAAAGTTCCTGTGGTACGGAAACGTCATCCGCGAGGCGGGTCACGTTCGCGCCAAGGCCAACCGTAGCTATACGGTGAGTGACTGGATGA
This sequence comes from Fibrobacter sp., assembly GCA_017550445.1. The sequence continues at coordinate 2,825 of JAFZOV010000132.1, read as the reverse complement.
AGATTGAACAGCAACGTGGTATTTCGGTTTCCAGTTCTGTGCTGAATTTCCCCTTCGAAGGTTGCATGTTCAACCTGGTGGATACCCCGGGGCACCAGGACTTCTGCGAAGACACCTACCGCGCCCTGACTGCCGTTGACGCCGCCCTCGTGCTTATCGATAGCGTGAACGGTGTGGAAAAGCAGACCATCAAGCTCATGGATGTGTGCCGCATGCGCCATACGCCCATCATCACGTTCATCAACAAGATGGACTTGGATGGCCGCCATGTGCTGGATTTGCTGGACGAAATCGAAAGCATCTTGAAAATCAAGGTGGCTCCCTTTACGCTCCCCATTGGCGTGGGTAAGCTCTTCAAGGGAGTGTATTCCATCGCCGAAAATACCTTCCATACCTTTAATAAAGAAGAAGGCCATCAGGAAATCATCCAGATGGAAGGCCCGGACGATCCGCGCCTGGTCGAGATGTGTGGCGAAAACTGGGTCGCCCAGTTCAAGGAAGAATATGAAATGGTCACCGGAGCCATGGATCCCTTTGACCACGAAAAGTTCCTGAAGGGGGAGATGTGCCCCGTGTTCTTCGGTTCTGCCGTGAACAACTTCGGCGTGCGTCAGCTGCTGAACGCTTTTGCAAAGCTTGCGCCCCCTCCGATGGTCCGCGAAACTGACAAGCGCCCGGTTGCTCCTGACGAAGAAGCCTTCAGCGCCTTCGTGTTCAAGATTCAGGCCAACATGGACCCCAAGCACCGCGACCGTACGGCATTCCTGCGCATTTGCTCGGGCAGCTTTACCCGTGGCGAAAAGGTCTTCCACGTGCGTACCGGCCGCGAAATCCGCCTGGCTGCACCGACCGCCTTCCTCGCGAAGGATAAGGAAGTGATTGACCACGCTTGGGCTGGCGATATCGTGGGTATTAACGACCCGGGCCTGTTCCGCATTGGCGATACCTTGACCGACGGCGAAAAGGTGAACTTCACCGGCATTCCTGACTTTGCTCCGGAACACTTTGCCCGCGTGACTTTGCTGAATCCGCTGAAGTCTAAGCAGATGGCCAAGGGCCTTGCCGAACTTTCTGAAGAAGGTGCAACCCAGTTGTATGAACCCCTCAAGTCCGCCGTCCCTGTGATTGGCGTGGTGGGTGAGTTGCAGTTCGACGTGCTCAAGTTCCGCCTGCAGAGCGAATACGGTGCCGACGTGTCCCTGGACCGCGTGCCTGCTCACGGCATTCGCTGGGTGTCTGGCCCCGAAAAGGATGTGGCCAAGTTCGCCGAAGAATATGCCATGGACTGCATGATGGACAAGGAACGTAACCTCGTGTGCCTGTTCCCGAACGAATACCGTTTGAATCTCGCCATCAAGAACTACGAAAACCTGAAGTTTGCTGAAACTTCTCAGGGTTAGTTCAAAATTTTACTTGCATACGCTCCAATCTGATTATAGATTTACTCTGGTGATTGGATTGGAGTTGATATGAGTTTTTGGCGAATCCCGCGTTCAATTTTTAGTGTGGCTTTGGTGGCATTCTGCACCCAGAGTGCCTTTGCTACCGTTGAATATACACTGCATAAATCCAGCAATCCGACTGAAGATGAGTTGGATGCCTATCAGCGCATTACGACGGTGATGGATTCTGCGGTCAAGCTTTACAACACTTATTCAAACCTCTCCAAGTACATAAACGTATATTACGCTCCAGGCGTGCCTACGGCCGAAGCGAGTAGCAACGGTGATTTGCGCTTTGGAGAAAACCGTGCCTACATGGTGGTTCCGACGGCAATGCATGAGATGGCGCATACGCTTGGCATTGGAACGACATCGGAATATTGGGCGGCTTGCCCGACAGACATCAAGGTTTTTCAAGACGAAAAGGTGCAGGCCAAGCTTCGCGAAATGGATGGCCCGAATGCGGAGCTTCATTGCGACAATCAGCACATATGGCCCTATGGCTTGAACCAGGCAAGCGAAGCCAAGTCCGAACAGGATCTGATCAATCATGTACTTCTTGTGGAAACCATTTACCAGCAATTGTTCAAGGTGGCGTTTTACAAGCAGGGGCGAATCAAGTCCCTCGGCAGTACCAAGAATTGCATGGGCATTACATCGAGTAACGCTCTGGAACTGATGGACTGCTCGGATACGGCAACCTTCGTGAAAATTTTCTCTGTGGGCGACAATCCCGTTACGTACTATATCCAGCTTGGCACTCGCGTGGTCGATATTCCGAACGAATCTACAGCGGCCGGTGTTAAGGCATCGACTTATGGCTACAATGGCGGTGCTCACCAGAGGTATGTGTTTGAAGGCGCACCGGTCAATACGCCAAATGCATTCTACCTCAAGAACTACAAGAGCGGGCATTATCTGCAGTCGGTGGAGAATACTGTAGTGCAGAACCCGAAACAACAGTCTGATGATTTCATTTGGCAAATCAAAGAGATTGTAGCCGATTCTTCTGACATCGGGGATTCCACGGGTACTCAGCGGCTTGACCGTCAGTTGGTTCGTCCCCAGCAGCTCCGCCTGCCTACGAGAACCTTCGACTTGAAGGGACGCGCAGTCCGCAAACAACCGCTAAGCCGCGGGCGCGGGATGGTGTTGTTCAGCAAATAAATGGAGCTCCTCGGTCGGAGCCGGGGAAGACAATGTGGCAAAAAACGAAAAAGCCTCTCTTTCGAGAGGCTTTCTTCGCGGGATAGACGAGGCTTGAACTCGCAACCTCCGGCGTGACAGGCCGGTGCTCTAACCAAAATTGAGCTACCACCCCAAATCGTTTCCGATTTTCGGTAGTGGGCGATAACGGATTCGAACCGCTGACATTCTGCTTGT
>JAFZOV010000020.1 GCA_017550445.1 Fibrobacter sp. | reverse complement strand
GTTGCAGAGCATGAGCGTGAGGTCGCCGCCTTCGCCGCAGCCCACGTCCACCGCGTTTTCGAACGGGTACATGAGGCGGCCGAACAGGCTGATTTGAGCCTTGAGGCTACCGCCCGCCTGGTCGAGCTTGTGGATCTGGCCCTTGGTCTTGTCGGTGCGGTCTTCCAAGACCTGCGCGGCACGGCACTTGAGAATGTCCTTGTCCGGGAGCTCTTCGTAGGCGTCGCGGATCATCGAAAGCATTCGGGTGCTCAGGTACAGTTCTTCGCTCAGGCGGTAATAGGCCTTGATGCCGTCGCGGCGGTCCTTGAGCAAATTGCAGGCAGAAAGCTTTGCCAGGTGGCGGCTCGCATTACTCTGGTGAATGTCCAGGATATCCTTGATTTCGTTGACGGTGAATTCCGCCTGGTCCAGAAGCAACAAAATTTTGAGGCGCATTTCGTCGGAAATGGCTCCGAAAAGGTCCATGCTGGGTACAATCGGTTCGCGAGTATTTAAAGAATCTGCCACAAAAGCTCCATTCGTTTACTATAAAGCAATATAATTTTTTTAGCTTAGGGGCTGTATGCGTTTTTTCAAAAGGTCACTAATTGTAGCCATCCTGTTCTTGGCGAGCTTTGCCCAAGCTTCCGAAGCGGAACGCCCCACCTACAAATTAAACCTTGAAAACGACTTCCCGGTCACCTTGGCCGCCGGCGGCATGTTCGGTATCGGGATGTTCCTCTATTCCCGCATGGATTCCCCCGACAATCCCAAAGACAAGGGCGACCTTTTGCCCTGGGACAAGCCCCTAGCCGGCCGTTACAGCGAAAAAGCAGACAAGGCAAGCGATATCGGTTCCATTTTCGCAGTCGCCCCGCTGGTAGTGGGCGGTATCGCCTGGCACGACGGCAGCTCTAGCGGAAAAGAATTCGGCACATTCACCTTGATGTTTTTCCAGGCCATCGGCATCGGGAACGGAATCAACCTTGCCATGCGTTCCCTTGAAATCTGGCCTCGGCCCTACATGTACGCCGAAGACGGCGCAGGTCGAGAAAAGGCCGAAAAAGCAAATGCCGAAGCCTACGGCTCCTTCTTTTCGGGACATGCCACCGCCGCATTTACCGTAGCCACCTTTACCGACCAATGGTTCAGGACCGCTTACCCGAATTCCCCCTACAAGGGAATTATGCGAGCAAGCGCCTATTCGCTAGCCACCCTAGAAAGTGTCCTTCGCATTGCGGCTGGTAAACATTACATTACAGATGTGGTGGTCGGAGCCCTGGTTGGTACGGGCGTAAGCATCGGAATCCTAGAAATGCACCGCGACCGTAACGAAAATTTTTCAGTATGGGCAGGGCCAGGTGTTGCCGGCATCACACTTCGTATATAACATAAAATTGTAAGATTCGATTTCAAAAACTCCTGTATATATTCAAAAGTGTAGGCAACATAAAAAGCCTCAGGGAGTGTGTGAAATGTTCGGAATCAACTTCAATCGACTGGTTACAGCAACTGCCGTTATAGCCATCTGCTGCGGCACAAGCTTTGCTGCCCCCGCCAAAATGGGCATGCACAAGATGACGAAGGTTTCCGCCAAGAAGACGAACCTGGTTCACAAGGGCAAGGCCGCCAAGATTGAACAGTCCGAACAGAACCTGAGCGAAGAAGAACTTTTCGCAATGGCCCTCGAAAGCAAGCACATCTCTAAAGACGGCAGCACGCTTACCGACACCCGCGACGGCAAGATTTACAAAGTTGAAATCAGGGGCGATAAGGCATGGATGAAGAACAATCTTTCCTTTAGCCTTTCTACCCCCAAACAGTGCCTGCTCGAAGACGAAGGCAACTGCAAGAAATTCGGACGTTTTTATAGCCACAACGAAGCCTCCAAGGCATGCCCCTCCGGCTGGCACCTCCCCAACGACGGCGAATGGCGTGACTACCAGAAAGACCAATCCAAACTTGACTGGAACAACCTGGGCAAGGGCGGTTGCAAGGACTGGGACGGCTACTGCGAAGGCGACAATACCGGTCACTACTGGTCCGCTTCCAAGGTGAAAAAGAACACCGCCCGTTCCTGGGAATTCCGCAGCGCTGGCCGCAGCATCAACCGCACCGACGAAAGCCTTTCCAAAGGACTCTACGTGCGTTGCGTCGCTGACCTTCGATAACGTTTACCCGTAAAAAAGCTTAAGGCTCCCGCAAGGGAGCCTTTTTGGTTTTATGGATGGCGGATTATAACCGCCATGACTTTTTATTTAAGTCCGCCAAGCACCAGGTTCACAATTCCGCGTGCGAAATCCTTTGTCTTGAGGCCAGTCCTACGGGTCGGAATACCTTTTTCTTCCTTCAGCTGAACAACCAGGTAATCCAGACAGTAGGCGCCATTGTCGCCATCGTAAGTGACGTCAAAGCTGTATTTGTCGAAATCGAATTCCTTGGCAGCTTCGCGATCGTTCCTGAAGTCTTCGTAAGCGTCTTCGCAATCTTTCTGGTCGTAGGCATAGCGCATCTGGAACATGATGTCGCAGGTACGCTCTTCAAACCCAACCGAAATGGTTCCAGAAGATTCGTTGAAATCGGACACCTTAAGAGAGAGAAGTCCGCTGAACAAAGACAATTCATCACAATCGACGGCGCGCACATCAGAAAGCATGTCCCTTTCGGAGTAGGCCTTGTCGTTCTGCAAGAACAATTTGTAGAAGTTGACAAAGGAATTTTCCATATCCGATATAGCGGCGTTCTCCTTGCTCAACTGCGAATAGAAATCCTTCATGAGGCAGACTCCGTCATAGCGGATAACGGATTTGAGCAAGCCACTCTCAAGACGGACGGCTTCGTATATATTCTTCGAACCGTTGCCTTCGACATCCCAGGTCCAGAGTCCCGTCGGAAACTTACCTTCCTTGTCAAAGGTGAACTTGAGTTCTTCATCACCGTGCTTCAAAGTGATGTTACCCTTCTTTTCGCGAGCCCTGTAAGAAGTGGTATCCCATTCATCGACATCTTCGGGACCCATCAAGTTGCCCGGACGTTCCACCTTACAAACCGGCTTAATCAACTTGAACGTAGAATCTTCGTCATCGTATTCGTAGGATGCCTTGTTCAGCACCATTTCGAACGAATCTTCGAAATCGATCGTGCCCGAACCGGAATCATCATCTCCGCATGCCACCAGCGCAATAGCGGGCAAAAGGGCAAATGCAAATTTCTTAATCATATTTTCTCCGTTTTTTAAATCAGATTTCACCCTTGAAGAATGAATCAAAGTCGATATCGCTTACCATGTCCACCACGAACTCTGGCTTCACGGCCAGCTTGTCCAAGTCCTGTTGCTTGGTTTCGCCACAGAGCGGAAGCACAAAACGGCAGCCGCTTCGTTTGGCTAGTTCAAAGTCGGTATACAGACGATCGCCCACGAACAGAATTTCTTCGGGCTTGAACTTTTTTAAAAGCCCCGAAAGCATGGCCGGGTTCGGCTTGCCGAAGCTGCGTTCCGGTTCTACGCCGTAAGCGGTTTTGAGGAGCGCCATGAAGCTTCCGATATCGGGCACGGGGCCATTGGCATCGGGACAGACAAAGTCGGTATGGGTAACCCAGAAAGGAATCTTTCGCTGCACGCGGAACGAAAGTTCGCAAAGCTCGCGATAGTCAAAGCTATTGTGGTAGGCAATAAGCACCAGCTCGGTGTCCTTGACATCGGGGCGCAGATTCAGCGTCGGGTCTTGGGCGGCGAACCATTCCGTGACTTCGGGATTTGCAAAGAAGAATACGTTCTTGATGCCTTCTTCGTGTATGGCGTCCAGCGAGAGGTACAAAGCCGAGATGATAGCATCGTCTGCGAGCGGAAGCCCCATGACCTTCAGGCGGTTTTCGTAGAAGACCGGCGACTTGCTGGTATTGTTGCTCAGGTAGTAGACCGGGACCTGTTTGGCCACGCGACAGACCGTCTTGACCGCCTTCGGGTAGGGGCGGCCACTTAAGTAGAGGGTTCCATCAAGATCGAATACTACTGCTTTTACTGGGCTTTTCACGTTAGTCAATATAGCATATTTTTTATTTTTAGGCGCATGAAGACACCAGATAGTCGTTTTTATTGCCCGCTGATTACGGTCGGTACAATCACCTTGGATGAAAATGAAAGTTCGCACGCGGTGCGTGTATGCAGGGCGTGCGAAGGCGACGTCTTGCAGCTATCCGATGGCGTGGGGCACTTCGCTGATGCAATCATCGAGGTGGCCGACGCCAAGGCTTGCGTAGTTCGAGTGGACAACGTGATCGAGGCGGAGCGCCCGCGGCCCAAGGTGTCGCTGGGAATTGCCTGCCTTAAGGACGACGCCTTGGAAGAAGTCGTATTCCACGCGGCACAAACTGAAATCGACAGAATCATCTTTTTCCGTACGGATTTTTCGCAGGAACCCAAGAATTCCGACTTAAAAAAGACCGTGCGCCGAGCCGAACTTAAGAGTCTTGTGAGCCTAAAGCAGTCCAAGAAAGCCTGGAAGACAAATATCGAAGGGCCCGTCGAATTCGATAAATGGCTCGCGCAGTATAACGGAGACTTGATTCTCTGCGACATTGACGGCGAACGTCAGCTGAATTTAAGCGGTTCGGGCGCCAATGAAAATGCCGCACCCATCACTCTGCTTGTCGGCCCAGAAGGCGGATTCTCGCCGCACGAGATCGAAGCAATAAAGACCTTCTGCAACGGGAAGGTCCACTTGCTGAATTTGGGCAATACGCGCTTGCGTGCGCGCACCGCCGCGATTATTGCACTTGGCAAGATTCTCTAATGGATTGTAACCGCTTTCACTTGACCCGCAACACGGACCAAGTAGCGGCTAGGGCGAGCCACATTCAAAGTCACGCTTGCACCACTTGCGTAGCCGCGCTGCAATAGGCGGCCCTGCATATCGAGCAAGGCATATCCCTCGCCCGCTGGCATGCCAGAGATTTCGACCATACGATTAACGCTGCGTACCACAATCGGCGAGGCTTTCAAAGTTACAGCAATTGAGGTCTTTCCGGTGCTATCCGGTACAGTCTTGCTAAAGACCGGATAAAGATCCGTTCCCACATTCTGTCCCCACACTTCACCATTTACGCCATCTGCATTATAATAGTGAAGCGCCACAGCCACAGTCCCATCCGAGAAACTTTCGGCACTTTGCGTTTTCTCAGAGAATGCGTTCACATATTCTACAGAAGATTTGTCATCAACGCGACCGACTAACGGATAAACTTCTCGCGACATTTTCTTGGCAGCGAGATCCAGTCCATACGAATTGACAACATAGCCCTTGGATTTAGCCCCAACAGAGGAAATCAACACGCCACTCTTTTCGCTTTCAAGACCAGCGACGCTATAGGAATTGACAACTTTAATATCCGCATACGCATTACCGACCAAGCCACCGCTGGCGCTGCCATCCACTCGACCCGTCACATACGATTGTTCAACAACAAGGTTTCCCCCGTTATGAGCACCAACAAGGCCACCCGAAGCAAACGAACCAACATACGATGAAGAATGACAATTTTTAATGGTCAAGGTTCCCTTATGGTCAATGTCAACAATTCCCACAAGGGCTCCAGCCGCATTATCACTCATCAAATATGAATCCTCGATGCCAAGGTTTTCAATTTTCACTTCACGAAGACTATCGTGTCCCAAAACCGAGCCGAACAGTCCCATATAGGATTCCGAAAAAGTGGTATTCGGCGGATCGTTGTCAAAAAAGAGTCCCGATATCGTATGCCCCGCGCCATCAAAAGTTCCATCAAAATTTTTGATGGCAATCCATGGAACCCGATTAAATCTGTTGCCATTCAAAGTATCGTTCTTGAGGATGTCCTTATTGACAACGATATCCTTTGTCAACTTGCCACACACAGGGATCTTTTTATACGAAGACATATTGGCAATAAATACGAATCCATAAAGTTCTTCTGCCGAACCTATCTGGTAGCAACCATCAACAAGAGCCGGGGCTTTAGCCTCCAAAGTCAAAATATCATAATTTTCATCCGTATAATCTATTTCCATTTTTCCGTACAAGCCTGGAAAAGTCGTATTCGCAATTCCAAAACTTTGTCCCCATACGGTTCCATCTACCCCATCCTTATTGTAATCGCGAAGCAGCATCGTAATCACGCCTTTTTTGAGGTCATCTCTCTCTGCAAGGGTAGCAAAGGGGTTGCCCTCGTGCTCACTATCGCCATAATAAAAGCAATTGTCAACATGAGTTTCGACTTCATTATATTTACCTAAAAAGCGAATGGGGTCAGTCGAAAAAGTTCCTGAATTCGCATACAAATTAATCGAATTAACAATCGTCAACTTTCCGGTTGAAATTCCAACCATTCCCCCAACATTCTTGCCGCTAACAGAACCTCCATTAGCCGAGTTCACTATAGACAGACTACCGTTACTAAAACCGACCAATCCACCTGCAGAAGCACTATTTGTATCTGAAGACGATGTACGGACGTATGCATTACTAGATGATTCCACTACTTTAACATCGCTCGCACAACCAATCAACCCACCTGCATTCTTTCGAGATTCCACATTATTTAAGTTATAAGTACGAACATTCAAAATTTCAGCAGACTCGACTTTTCCGGCAACGCCTCCGACGCAATTACCAAAGCCCCAAAAAAACGTATAGGTCAATTCCAGGTTTTTCACGACAGCGGATTTCGCTTCATCCTTGCTATCACTCAGGTTGCCACGAACTTCCGCAAACAACCCCACATCCGAAGAATCGGTAGTTTCACGCATAAGGCCTTTAATCGTATGATGTTGTCCATCAAACTCACCGCTAAAAAGTTTGATTGGAGTCCACTCTACCGTATCGCCATCTACCTGAATCGAACCACCTCGACCGGTGAATTTATTAATGACAACGTCCTCCGTGAGTTTGCCGCATTCGTCATGCGTTTCCGACGCATTCACAATGTCGGCAAAGCCGAAAAGTTCTTCGGCTGTCGAAATGGCGTAACACCCATCGGTATCGAGCGTAGGAACCGACGGAGTAACGGTCTTGGCAGCAAACGCCATAGACGTTAAGGCGAGAAACAGGATTTTTTTCATAGCATCCTCTTCTCAATACGCACCAAACGATGTAAAGGTTTGCTCAGGGCAAAGCCCCTCGCAAAAAAAAAACTACAGCGTCACTTTGACTTTTTCGCGCATAGCCATGACTTGCGCCTTGGCTTCTTCCACGGTGTCACGGCGAGCAAGCAGCACGCCCAAGCGGCGGTGGCCCTTGAGTTCGGGCTTACCGAACAGGCGGAGCGCGGTGTCGGGTTCAGCAAGAACATCTTCCAAGCCGCCGAACTTCACGTGGTCGGAATTGCCATCGACAACGATAGCCTTCGAGGCGCTCGGACCGTGGAAAGCGATATTCGGGATGGGGAGTCCTAGGATAGCGCGGGCATGCAAAGCAAATTCAGAGAGGTCCTGGCTGATGAGAGTCACCATGCCGGTGTCATGCGGACGCGGAGAGACTTCGCTGAACAGGACTTCATCCTTGCAGACGAACAGTTCTACTCCGAAGATACCGCGACCACCGAGAGCGTCGGTCACCTTCTTTGCAATCACCTT
>JAFZOV010000131.1 GCA_017550445.1 Fibrobacter sp. | reverse complement strand
CGCTGAAGGCCGTTCAGGCCGCAAAGGCCGCTCCAACCACGCAGACAGCCGCACCCGAACCGGCACCAGTAGTCGAACAGCCCAAGGAACAGGCTAAAGCAGCTCCGGCACCAACTCCGGTTGCAGCTCCGACACCAGCTACCGCATCGGCACCGGCAACAATTAGCCCGACAGCAGAATACTGGACCCTACAGTTGGGCGCATTCGGAACCAAAACCAACGCCGATTTGCTGGTCACGAACCTCAAAAAGCAGAAAATTTCCTGCACGATCGCCGAGCAGCCCCGTGGAGAAAGAATTCTTTACCTTGTTCAAACCGGACATTTTGAGACAAAAGATCAAGCCGTTGATTTTGCAGCAAACAAGCTTGCTCCCCTAAAAATCGAATTTCAGCCCCTTTTGAAAAGGTAATTTTGCAACAAAAAACGCTTTTTTCGCAGATTCCCCCTGCAAAAAAACGGAAATTGTTCTATATTTGAGCAAACCCCGAGCCGGGGTGGTGAAATTGGTAGACGCGCCGGACTCAAAATCCGGTACTCGCGAGAGTGTGAGGGTTCGATTCCCTCCCCCGGCATTATTTTTGAAGGAAGAAATTGATGGCGAATTGGTGCAAGATTCTCACAACGGTGCTTTTGTGCGGCTCCATTGCGTTCGCACAGTTTGACGACGAATCTTCCGAAGATTCCTATTCTTACGGGGCATCCGAAGAAACAGACGACGCTTTCGCTGACAACAGCAGCGAAGAAGCCGAAGCCCCCAAAGTCGGCGAAGCAACCGCTTCTGCAGACGAATGGCAGGGATTCAACTACGAAGAAATGGGACTTACCCAGTGGGAATTCCAGCAGGCCAAGCAAGAAGGCATCACTAGAGCCAAGCTGACCAGCCTCGTAGAAATGGGCGTTCGTCCGTCTGAATACTTGCAGAAACCTTGGGAAAAACTCGGCGTATCCGAAGAGGATTGGCTCGCCCAGCGTTCTGGCGGCCTCGAAGATGCCGACATCGACCGTTCTTACCGCAACCATTCTGGCGATCAAGGCTATGCCTACCTTTCTTTGCTCGTCCCCTCGCTGTATCAGTGGCACAAGCAGGAATCCATGAAAGCCATTTGGATTGACGCCTTATGGGGTGTAAGCGTCGGTGCAACGGTTTACCTTGCAATCGATGGCAATTCCGCTTGGTGGTATGGTTTGATTTTTGTGGCAGGAGCTCACATTTGGTCCTTTGCTGACGCTTTCTTCAGCACCCAGTGGGACAGCAACCCGGACGCAAACCGCTTCAGCTACGGCATTCTCCCGACCCCGGAAAAGGGCGTTGCGGGATTCTTCAATGTCAAGTTCTAAGCGCATCATGCAGCTGGAATTACTCAAAAGCAAAATTCATCGCGCAACTGTAACCGACGCAAACCTCAATTACGAGGGTTCGATTACTATTGCTCGCGACTTGATGGATGCCGCAAACATCCTCCCCTTCGAAAAAGTAGGCGTTCTTGACGTGAACAATGGCAACCGCCTGGACACCTACGTTATTGAAGGCCCGGTCGGTTCCGGTGTTATTTGCCTGAACGGTGCAGCAGCCCGTTTGGTACAGCCCGGAGACCTGGTGATTATCGTCGCCTACGCCACCATGAGCGAAGACGAAGCAAAAACGTGGAAGCCCACAGTTATCCACGTGAACGCCAAAAATGAAATCGTGTAGCGTCGCGGGCGCACCTCATTCAGAATTATCTATATTCCTAGCATGCGGTTGTTGTTTTTGACAATCATGCTCGTAGCATTGGCCTTTGCGGAAAGCCCCGTAAAGGCAGACTCTGTTGTTAGCAAAAATGATTCTACCCTTGTAAAAACCGCGCAAAAAGATACGATCGTGGATACCGTCTACGTAGTTCCCGACGATGGAATTCCATGGAACCGCGAGCATTTCGATCCCGATCGTTTAGTACGTCATGAGACATTCGATCCGGCATTAAAAGTGGCATACACCTACTCCGTGAGCTTTATGGGAGGCACATTCGGTAGTTTTGCCCAGCAGAGCTACATGGCTCACCTCGCCTACGAATTCACACCGGAGCTTCATTTATACGCAAACGTAGGACTTTGGATGCCGCTGTATTCCAACTTCCGCTTTGGCACTCCTATTGCAAAAGAAGATGTAAGACAGGGTAATGTCGATGTCGTTCTTCCTGATATTGCGTTGGAATACAAGCCCAATGATAACATGAGCTTTAGGCTGATGTTCATCAACGAGAACGATGCATTCAAGGCTTACGGTCCTGGCCGCTATTTATACGGCGGATGCCCTTGGCGCACCCCATATTATTGCAGATAATTTTTCTAAATTTTAACTGAAAAATGTCCCTGATGTACACCAAAACATTTCGCTCATCTTTTGCGGCAGTGGCTTTGTTGTCGCTGTTGTTTTTGACTGGTTGCGAAGAGGAGCAAAAAAAAGCTCAAGTCGTAAAGGTCAAGCGCACCTACAAGGGTGATGTCGAAGTGTTGAACAGCTGCGGAATGCAAGGTGCTGCCGCCAAGATGCGTTCTTACCTGCGCGAAAACGGGTTTGACATCGTCAGTTCTAGAAACGACAGATTGCAGAACTACGACGAAACGGTACTTGTGCTTAGAAACCCCGAATGGGAAGGCGCCAAGGCGCTTGCGCAAGCCCTCAAGACCGACAACGTGCTGGTCGTGCACAGTAGTCGCGCCGTGGTAGACGCAGCCGTGTATATCGGAAAAGATTTTGAACATATCATAGAACCCGAACAGGGAGAAACAGATGACAACGAATAAACAAGAACTTCCCCAGTCCGTCCAAGTCGGCGCAAGCATTTTGTTTGAGCTCCGCGCCCAGAACGTGCAGCTGATTGACCTGCGCGGCATTAAAGACGTCACCGACTACTTCTTGGTGGCAACCTGCGAAAGTGAAGCCCAGATGCAGGCTATTTTGAATGAACTGCGCAAGGAATTCAAGGCCAACAAGCTCCCGTCTGTTGGCGTGGAATACAAGGAAGGCGTTCGCTGGGCAGTGTTCGACGCAGGCCTCGACCTGATGGTTCACCTGTTCGAAGAAGAAAAGCGTAACGAGATTTCGCTCGACCGTCTGTATGCCGACGGCAAGATTGTGGATCTCGACGAAACCGACTTTGTAAAGACTAACGACAAGAAGGCCGACGACAATGAACTCGTTTGAGCAAGAAATCGCAGAAGCGCTCGCCGCTACCGGTTCCTTCGAAAAGGATGCCGCACTCAAGCTTATCTCCGTGCCGCCTGACACCACGCACGGCAACTTCACCATTCCTTGCTTTTCGCTCGCGAAGGTGATGCGCAAGGCCCCGAAGATGATTGCCGAAGAGCTCGCCGCCCAGGTGAAACTCCCTGCAGGGCTCTCGAAGGTGGAAGCCGTGAACGGTTACCTGAATTTCTTCATCGACCGCAGCTTCCTCGCCAAATCGACGCTCGAAGAAATCGCCGCCAAGGGTTTGGAATACGGCCACGCAGCGCCGAACGGCAAGGTCGTCTGCATCGACTTTAGCTCCCCGAACATCGGTAAAGAACTCGCCTTCCACCACCTGCGTTCGACGATGATCGGAAACTCGCTTTCCCGCATCTACAAGGCAGCAGGCTACAAGGTGGAACGCATCAACCACCTCGGCGACTGGGGCACCGCATTCGGCAAGCTCATCGTGATGTACCTGCGCGAAAAGCGCCCGACGGACGATGCCACGCTCGATAGCCTCACCGTGAAGGAATTGAACATCCTTTACGCCGCCTTCTCCAAGGCCAGCAAAGAAGAACCCGGCCTCGAAGACGAAGCGCGCGCCGCATTCACCAAGCTCGAACAGGGCGATGAATTCTACCGCAAGCTTTGGACGGCCTTCCGCGCGGCAACGCTCAAGGAACTCATGCGCATTTACGATATGATGGGCGTGGGTTTCGACCACTACACCGGCGAATCCTTCTTCGAAGACAAGATTCCGGCCATTCTCGACGAACTCCGCGAAAAGAACCTGATGGTGAAAAGCCAGGATTTGGACGTGGTGATGCTCGACGAATTCGACCTGAACCCCTGCCTGATTCGCAAGAGCGACGGCTCCACGCTGTACGCAACGCGCGACTTGGCTGCCGCCTGCTACCGCAAGAAGGAATACAACTTTGACAAGTGCCTTTACGTGGTGGACTTGGGACAGGCTCTGCACTTTAAGCAGGTATTCCACGTACTCAAGAAGATGGGCCGCGAATGGTACAAGGACATGTACCACATTCCGTTCGGCGTAATCCTGCAGATGGTCGACGGCAAGTGGGAAAAGGGCAAGACCCGTACAGGTACCGCAAGCCTTCTCCGCGACGTGATTGAAGCCGCACAGAAGAAGATTCTCGAATTCATCGACCAGAAGAATCCGGGTCTCGAAAACAAGGAACTCATCGCACGCCAGATCGGTATTTCCGCCCTTACCTTTAACGACTTGAAGAACAGCCGCCTGAAGGATGTGCGCTTTGACTGGGATGCTGTCATGAGCTTCGAAGGCGATACCGGTCCGTATGTGCAGAACGCCCATGTACGTCTTTGCAGCATTATGCGCAAGGCCGGCTACACGGTGAACATTGCCGATGTGGACATGGCTCAGCTCGGTGACGACGCCGCCTACAGCCTCATCAACCTGCTCGCCAAGAAGGGCAAGAAGATTCTGGATGCCGTTGCCGCTGACGAACCGAGCGTACTCGCGCAGTACGCCTTGGAAATCGCCGAAGCCGCACACAAGTTCATCCACGAAGACCGCGTGCTCGGTAGCGCCGAAGAAAAGTCCAGACTCTTCCTGGTGCAAGCCACACAGATCGTGCTCGAAAACGTACTCGATTTGCTCGGACTGTTCCCCATTAGGCAGATGTAAGATAATTCGGAGTTCGGAATTCGGAGTTCGGAACCCCTAAAAAAAATAGCCCCGGCAATGCCGGGGTTTCTTTATAAGTGTTGTTGCGAAACTTAGTTTCCGTTAATGCAGCGGACGGAGTAAGCGTTGGTCTTGCTCGGCACGAGCTGGCGGACCATCTGGTCGCTCATGCGGCCCATTGCCCAAATCCAGATAGTTTCGTTACGGCCATTCTGTGCAGACCAGAAACCGGCATATTCACCCATATCTTCGTAGCGGACAATGGACTTGCCCACCATCTTGCGGTAGCCCGAAGAGAAAATGGAGAAACCGTATTCGTCGGTACCGCCACCGCCCTGCCAACCGGTAGTAGCCTTCATCTTGTTCGCAAACTTTTCGCACTTGTCCACACCATCGTAGCAATGGGTCAAACCAACGAGCAAGTCCATCCATTCGCGGTCACGGGGAAGGTGCCATCCTTCGGGGCAAGCCTTACGAGCGCCTTCCAAATCATAGAGACGACCGCCGCGAGCACAATAGGAATCCTTGTCTTCGTAGCACCAAGAGTGACCTTCCACATTATAGTTCACGTTCTGCGCAAACCATTCGCGGCCTTCCACCTTAATAGTGCGGTACACCTGACCGTCGCGCGGGTCCTTGACCATGCCAGACACGTCGCGGAGAGAAGAACGGTGTTCCTGTTCGGCGCGGCGGTATTCCACCACCTTTTCACGCTTGTACTTTTCGCGGCCTTCCAAGGTGTTCGCCCAAGCTTCTTGAGCCTTGGGGTTTGTAAACTTGATTCTCAAATCGCCCACAGCAAAAAGTTCATCGCCACAAGCCAGGTCTACACCAGCAATGTTGATAACCAGCTGCTCTCCACCAAAATCGCGGGGAGTGTTAAAGAACGAAATCCAGGCTTCCATGGTTTCGTTACACTTTTCGTAGAAATGTTCCTTTTCAATCTTGTCGGCAGGAACAGTCATATTACCGGCCACAGAGAAAGCGAACAGACTATCGGCAACCTTGAAAGAAACCGGCTGGACTTCTTTATAGTGTGTGTACTTACCAAAGCGAATCTTGCCATCGATCTTGGCAGCAGAGTAATCACCCTGCCCTTCGGCGTTATAAATTGCATCCCACGTCTTCTGAGGAACGGCAACAGCCTGAACAACCGCCATACCGAATACAACGGCAATCATAGACTTGAAAGAGGTTTTAAGACTCATTTTTCCTTCTCGTATAAAGTTTTCGGTCTAAAGTTAGAATATTTTAGCTTTTCGGAAAGTGAGCAAAGACTTTATGCCTGCGATTTTATAATTTTGGGCTATGGCTATTACTCGTTACATTTTGCAGATCCATTGCCCTGACCAAAAGGGCCTTATTGCCGGAACCACCCAGGTGCTCGCCAAGGCAGGCGCCAACATTGTTGATTTACAGCAGCACACGGCAAAAGATATCGAAACTTTCTTTCTACGTGCCGTTTTTGAAGCGGAATCCGAAAATATCGAAGAAGTCCGCAAGCATCTAGAAACTTTGGAAGGTCACCTCCACCTAAACTGGAAACTGTTCGACACTACCAAAATTGAACGTGTAGCCATCTTCGTCTCGAAGACGGACCACTGCCTTTATGACCTTCTGCTGAAGCACCGCGATGGAGACCTCCCCTGCGAGTTCAGCTGCATTGTAGGCAACCACCCCGACCTCGGTCCCGTAGGCGGAACCTTTGGCGTGCCCTTCTACTACGTGCCGTCGAACCCGGACAAGAGCATTCCCGAAAACCGTTTCCGCGAAATCATCGCCGAAACCAAGACCGATACGGTAGTCCTCGCCCGCTACATGCAGATCTTGAGCGAAGCCTTTACCGAAGAGTTCAAATACCGCATTATCAACATCCACCACGGATTCTTGCCGGCATTCAAGGGCGCAAAGCCCTACCACCAGGCATGGCACAAGGGTGTGAAAATCATCGGTGCAACAGCCCACTTTGCCACCGAAGACCTGGACCAGGGTCCGATTATCTGCCAGGACATTCAGCGCGTGCCCGAAACCGCAAGCATCGACGAGCTCGTGGAACTGGGTAAGGATATCGAAAAGCGCACGCTGTCGGCTGCCCTCAAGCTTTGGCTGGAACACCGCGTATTCGTATACGCCGGAAGAACATTTATTCTATAGGAGACGATATGTCCGAAGAACTGAACAACCAGAACAACGTGGAACCGCAGGCTGAAGCCCCGGTCGTTGCAGCACCTGCAGCAGAAACTCCGGTGGAAGCTCCGGTCGAAACCCCGGTAGAACCGGCAGAAACTGTCGCAGAACCGGAACCGGCTCCTCAAACAGCCACGACGCAACCGCAGGTGATTGTACAGCGCGAAAGAGGCTTTGCCCATTATGTGGGATTCGCCCTTCTTTGCGTACTCTGCATTGCATTCTACTTTATTCCGGGTATCGCACTTACCTTTGCCATCAGCCTCATTCCGGGAATTTCACTCGGGGCTATTGCAGCATGGACATTCAGCGCCATTTTCAGCGTCATTGCCTGGACAATCTTCAAGCTGAAAATCAAGGGCATTAAGAAATCCTTCTATTTCTACATAGGACTTTGCGTGCTGGTGTTCATCCTCCTGACCGTCATCGAAATTCTCACCGAAGAAACGAACGTGTTTGCGAAGATATTCGCTCTCCTTTGCGGAGCCGCATAACGCCAACAATCAACTATAAACTGCGGCAAAGCCGCTACTAAACCATGAATAACAAAGACCAATTTGTTCATTTTCTTGTGGAAGCCGGAGCCTTGAAGTTCGGCGATTTCGTGACCAAGAGCGGCCGCAACACGCCCTACTTCATTAACACCGGAGAATTTCGCACGGGCGCAACCCTTTCAAAGCTCGCCGAATTCTACGCAGCGGCTTTCATGAAGCATTTTGACGGCAAGGCACAGAACCTTTATGGCCCGGCCTACAAGGGCATCCCCCTGTGCGCCGCCACCGCCATGAAGCTTAGCGACGTGTACGCTCAGAATCTGACCTTTACCTACAACCGTAAGGAAGTCAAGGACCACGGCGAAGGCGGTTCCCTCGTGGGTTACAAGTACGCCGAAAAGACCAACGTGGTGATTATCGAAGACGTGATTACCGCTGGCACCAGCGTGAACGAAACCATGCAGGCCCTGTCGCAAATTGAAAACGCCAATGTCATTGGCCTGTTGATTTCGGTGGACCGCAAGGAAAAACTGGAAAACGGAAAATCCGCCCTCCAGACCGTGCAAGACGAATATGGAATCGAGGCACATTCCATCGTGAACATCAACGATATCATCGCCTTCCTTGAAAGCGAAGAAAATCGTAAAAAGATCAACGCTCCCGAAGGAATTCTCGACAAGGTGTACGCCTACCGCGAAAAGTGGGGCGCAGTCTAAAAAGGTTCCATGAGACATAGCCTTTGGACAATGCTTGCTATGGCGGCGCTACTCCTCACGGGTTGCGCCGATTCTTACCATTGGTCCAGCAGCCATCCGGCCTACACTCGAGCTCCTTATGGAGAACTTGCTATTACCGGGCTCCAAAAGGCCTTTGTTCTCACGCGTACCAAGTGGTTTGCCAACCGCCTGGATTTCGGCGATAGCACGCAAATCAAGGCTACCGATTTTTGTTCCAAGGCCATGGAGCACGAATTCCGCGGCGGCTATGTCAAGCTTACGATATTGCCGGACTCTATTCTGGACAACGCTCCCGAAGAAAGCCAAAAGCTGGATAGCCGCATCTTCATGAAAGGGAGACTCCCCGAGCAGGGAATCACTCTAAAAGGTCCCGGCGGAGCTATTCCCCCGCAGATTCTGCTGATACACGAAGTCATTATCGGTACAGATTTAAAACGCGAAAACTTCTTCGACTACGCCCTAATCCATAATGAGACAGAAGAGCGCCGAGATGTCAAGAACATCAGCGCCATTGTATCGTACACCCTTTGGGACAACGTAAAGCAGCGTCCGCTATTTAGCGCCGTCGATGAAATTCAGCATCCATTGACATACAAGCTCACGTTGAACGACCTTGAACAGCTAATGCGCCAGACCGTGCAACAGATTCGCAAGAACATGTACCAGGGAGCAGGCAAATGAAGCACCTATCCCTAATCGCATTCGTTTTCGTGCTGCTGTCTCAGACCATTTTCGCAGACAAGGCCAACGCTAAGGACATTTATTTTGATTCCAAGTGGACTTTGTGGCAAAACGCAGACATTCTGATTTGGACTCCCGACAAAGAACCAGCCATAGACCCCAGGGAATTCTGTCTGTCCCTGCGACGTCACAATTCGGGCATCGGCGAACCCAAGTGCAGACTTTTTGGCGAATGGGAACGCGATACAGTCGCCATGCGTTATGCAACATGGCTTTCGAACAATATAGAACCCAAACTGGAACCGCACCACCTTAAGGCTCGCCACCCCGCCATGATGGCAAAATTCCAGACTCTGGATGACAGGATTGTCCTTTACGTTGCCGACAAGGGAAACCATTTACTCATAGCCATTTTTGACGAAAACTCCAGCGAGCCCCAAGCGGCAGGAACCGTCATAAAGACACCTGACAAAATTGCCCAAGGCGATGAGGTTGCAAGCGCATTCTTCGGGCACCACACCAAGCGACGCTTAACAAAGGAAGAACGACTCAAAATGGAATCGGAGCCCGACGACCTTTATAAGGAAACTCCGACATTCCGCTCGTGGGCAGGCATTTCAGCAGGATATGCTCAAGCCCAGGTTCCCTTCACGCCTTACAGTTGGTACAAACGCCATATCCGTAGTCGCGTCGGAGATTACCGAGTCACCAGGGACTCCGTAAGCCTTTGGAACTTTATGGACGACTCCACTCCGCTATTTACTTTGTATGCGGGCGGAATCTGGTTCGGGTTTATCGGCGGTGAAATATTCTACCGCTATTCAAATCACGCTGTCAAAACCGATGACCGCGATTCCATTTACGAAGAACTGGATCACTGGAATTTTGCCCAACACGAAATCGGTTTGAACGTCATGTTTGCAAGAACCTACGAGCCCCTCAAATGGCTGGACTTGCACCTTTTTGCATTCCTCGGATTCCAATACAGCTTCTACTCCGAAGATATAGAACTTAAGGATTCCAAGAAAAATCCCTCCAGGGAATACGAAACTCGCTTTAAAACCGAAGATCCCTACAAGGGAGCCCTCTTCGGATTCGGCACGCAGTGCGTTTTCTTGCACCACTACGGTTTAAGCGTACGAACAGGTATTTCTAGCCGCGGCAAAGACGTTTATGTGGAGCCCTCTCCCGATGCCGCCGCCGAGCCCACCACCATCGGCGCCACTACCGTCGACTGGTTTATCAGCGTCGGCCTAGAATACCATTGGACACCGTTTAGATAAACATTTAAAATAAGGCATGTAGTCCCACGGACCACACGCCATAAATTTAGATTAGCGAATTCCTTTATTGGACTTCGAGGAGGTTGTAGCCAAGGAGCACGCGGCCACCGTCATTACGATACCTATGAATCTCGATTGTCAGGTCGGACTGGCTGTTTGTCGTAAATTCAACCAGTTCAAACGGGTTCGGACCCGAGGTAGAATAATCAAGCAAGTTTCCATTCTGATAGACCCTAAGATCAATATCCTGCGGAAGCTTACCGTTTTCGCGGACATAAGAGCCGCTAGACAGCCAAGAAATAGCAATACGATAGCGTTTGTTTTTCTTGATGTTGCTTTCAGTAAAACGAATATAGCCATTATTGTCAAAGAAATCTTCGTTATTTCCGTTCCAGAAACGAGATCGGTTATTTTCAAACATGGCTCGACCTTCCGGAACGCCCATTGCGTACTTACCTTCGTTATCGGAATCATGGGACGAAGCATTTGTAATGGGTTTGATACTAGACGTAATCAAGAGAGCCTTAACCACTTCCGGATGCCACTTGTAGAACGGGAACTTCTGCAACAGCATAGCTACAGAAGCGGCCGTATACGGAGTTGCAGAACTGGTCTGAGTGAAATAGGATTCCAGGATTCTCTGGTTCATAATAACCAAAGACTTTTCGCTGGGAACCAAAATGTCAGCAAAGTTTGCAATTTCTGGTTTTACATAGGAGCTTCCCGTGTAGGCAGCATCATTTTTCTTCGAGAAACGCGGATTTTTCCAGCTGGACGTCTGATGGTAAGTCATATCGTTATGAACTGCTCCCACAGAAATGGCGTTAACGGCCATGCCAAGCCCAGTAGCTTGAGCACCGTTGCTCAAGCCGTCATTACCGATACTTGCAAACTCAATAGTTCTTGTATCATAGATGTAGTTATCCATATACATACTTTCGTCTGAATATTTCGGCAAAGCCTGTCCATAGCTATTGCTACCGATAAAGACCTGCGGGGTTTTCCAATAGCCAGCGGATTCAAGAACAAGATTATTTGTGTAATTGTTGCAATTTGTGGAGAATGCATACAATGTTGCACCAGGAGCAACCTTATTCAAGACTCTTGCGACCTTCGATGTATGAATCACACCATTAGCAAAGTGATTATCACTACAATCACCCATCACCTGCAAGTGACCGTTAGAAATGACATTTGCTTGCGGGGCATCAATGTCTGTAAACTGGACGCCAATCTGCTGTCCATCGTAGCCCGACCAGGCACCATACTGGTTCAAATTAGAATTACTCAACACGCTCGAATAATTCCAGAAATTGATATCTTCTCGCGTAACAAAGTGTGATCCCGACTGGTTATAGTAGGAATAGGTTTCAAGATTCACTGTACAAGAAGACTGTCCCGAGCATTCGTCTGTTGTCGCAAACGTAGCAAACTGATAGTTCGAACCCGTCGGATAATTCCCAGGATTAGCCTGAGCATACTGCAGTCTCGGAATATCATTGTCTTCAATCTGTTTAATCTGGTTTTTGTACTGAGTTTCAGACACAGTATTTCCGTTAAGCTTATACAGCTTTTCGAAATTGCCTGAACTATTCTTTTTGTATTCAAACACACCGCTTGTAGTAATCATCGGCGGATTGACATAGTGAGTCAAAGCCAAAGCCTTCTGCTGCTGCGGTCCGGCAGTCTTTATAACTGCCTTTTGTTCCGTTGTCTTCTTGACATCCTTCAAGTATGCTTTCGGCACTTTATGCGTAGAAGAAACATGACGGCCGAGAACGTCGGTTTTAGCCGTAGAGGTTTCATCAGCGGCTTGTGCGCCCAAGGCAATCGCACAGCAAAGGAACATTATAGAACTTTTTTTATTCATCTGATTCTCCTATTTTTAGGCAACCTTTAGACTTGAAACATTCGTTATTCAAATCAAGGCTTCAATAAATTTATGTATAAATGATTAGTTTATCAAGATTATTCAAAATAAATTATCAAAATATTTTTTATTAGTTTATACAAAGTATTCGTCTGTAAAACATACTGTATACGTATGTAACACAGACCATTTTTTAGAGAAAAAAAGAAACAAAATTTTCTAAAATTTTTATATAATCATACATCTGCATACAACTGTACAAACAAGATTGATCACAAACCAACTCAAACTACTTACAATCCTAAATAGACAAAAACCTTCCTTTTGGGGGCTTTTTAAACTTATCCGTTCGTTTTTCTTTTGCCGAGGCACTTGCCTTTTACTAAATTTGGGCTCACTATGAGCGAAGAAGTAAAAGAAGAAAAGAAAGAAGAAAAAGTCAATCCGTTCCTGACTCCTGTAAAAATCATCGAACCTGAACACAAGCTCCCTGACTATACTTTTGACATGCTGCCCGAAGAACAGAAGGCAATTCTCGCGCAGCACGGCTGGACCGACCTGATGCCGGTACAGCGTAAGACGATGCCATACATGCTGGCCGCACGCGATATGTTGGTGCAGTCCAAGACCGGTTCGGGAAAGACCGGCGCCTACGTCCTCCCCCTTTTGCAGGTTATCGTCCGTGACCACCTATTCCCCCAGGCACTTATCTTGGTTCCGACCCGCGAACTCTGCCTGCAGGTGCAAGACGAAATAGAAAAGCTCTCTGTCGGAACCGGCATTCGCTCGGTGGCAATTTTCGGCGGTGTAAGCTACGAACCGCAGCTCAAGGCTCTCCGCGCCGGCGTACACATTATCGTCGCTACACCGGGTCGCCTGATGGACCACGTACAGCGCGGCAACGTAGACTTCCTGGACATTCGAGACCTGATTCTGGACGAAGCCGACGAAATGCTTTCGATGGGTTTCTACCCCGACATGCAGAAAATCCGCAAGTACTTGCCCAAGCAAATCGCTTGCACCATGTTCAGTGCCACCATTCCGCAGACGGTGAAGAGCCTCGCCCGCGAATTCCAGCGTCCGAGCGCCGAATTCCTTTCGCTCAGCTACGACAAGGTAATTGCCAACAACCTGGAACACCGCTGGTATTCTTGCGATGTGATGGACAAGGATTCCATGACCATCAAGGTGCTGGAATACTACAATCCTGAAAGCTGCATGATTTTCTGCAACAAGAAAAGCGACGTGAGCTACCTGGAGCAGGTGCTTTCGGGCTACGGATTCAACGTAGGCGCGCTCTCTGGCGACGTGGCTCAGTCCATGCGCGAAAAGACGCTGAACGCCTTCCGCGACAAGAAACTCCGCATTCTCATTTGCACCGACGTGGCAGCCCGCGGCATCGACGTAGACCATGTGACGCACGTGATTGTGTACGACCACCCCGATGACCACGAAGTGTACGTGCATCGAAGCGGACGTACCGCCCGTGCGGGCCGTAGCGGCCTTTGCATTTCGCTGATTACACCGGTCGAAGAAATCGACATGAAGCAGACTGCCGCCGACTTCGGCATCAACTTCATCAAGATGGACCCGCTCACCAACGAAGAAATCGCAAAGAAGGTGAGCGAACGCGTACGCGCCAAGCTGGAACAGGAAAAGAATCACTTTGGCGGCCAGAAGGCTCGCGAACGCATTAGCCGCGTGATTCCGCTGGTAAAAGAACTCGCTAACGGTACCGAAGAAGACCAGATGCTGCTCGCCTACCTGGTTGACCGCTACGCCTGGAAGAAGAATTAATTAGAAGGCAATACAAAATGGCCAAGATTAAAGTAAAATCCGCTAAGGAAATTGAACTAATCCGCGACGCAGGTGCACTCGCCGCAGAAACACTAATTCGCGCTGGCGAAATGTGCAAGCCGGGCGTTTCCACCTTGGAAATCGACGAATTCATTGGCGACTTTACCCGCAAGAACAAGGGTATCTCTGCCTGCATGGGCTACCACGGCTACCCGCGTTATGCCTGCATCAGCATTAACGAAGTCGTGTGCCACGGCATTCCGAGCGCAAAGACGGTCCTTAAAGATGGCGATATCGTGAACATCGACATCACCACGATTCTTTCGGGCTACCACGGCGACACTTCTGCCATGTTCTGCGTGGGCCGCGTGAGCAACCTCGCCCAGGAACTGGTAGACACCGCCAAGTTCTGCATGGAAGAAGGTATCCGCGTTGCAGGCGAACAAGGCGCGCGCTACTACGACATCGGAAACATCATTCAGGACATCGCCGAAGAACATGACTTTAGCGTGGTCGAAGACTACTGCGGTCATGGCATCGGTCGCGGATTCCACGAAGAACCGACCCTGTACCACTTCCGCAACAATGTGCTGAAGCAGTTCATCGAAGTCGGTCACGTGTTCACCATTGAACCGATGATTAACGTGGGTCGTCCCGCCACCAAGACGCTTGCCGATGGTTGGACAGCCGTTACCCGCGACGGTTCGCTCTCTGCCCAGTGGGAACACACCGTGGCACGCACGAAGAACGGAATCGAGATTCTGACGCTCCCTAGGTAAATTCGGAATTCAGAATTCGGATTTCGGAGTTAAATTTCTACTTAATATCAACTCTGAATTCTGAAATCTGAACTCATAATTAATCATGTCGCTACTCGGTAACTTACGCAACAAGGCGGTCGAAGCCTTTGTCAAGAACCACGAACTGGTCAAGCGCTTTGGTGATGTCCAGTCCGTGTCTATTGATTCGGACAACGGCACCGCCGACGTAAGCGTTCTTTTGCATGGTGAAATTTTCCCCATCAAGTTCCGCGGCTACTACTATTTTGACGATACCGATTCAGGCACCGATATTGTAGTCCGTAAGATTACTTGCGAACGCCAATGGATCGACCAGGCGCTTTCATACTGGCTCGATGGCAAGACACTCCGCTACAACCTGCCGGGACTTGCCGGCGGCCTCGCTAAGATTATTTTCTGATGTGAGAAGTGAAATGTATAATGTGAGATGAGAAACTATTCATCACACATTCCACATCCCACATTACACATTATAATCCTCATTGCACATTAATAATGTATATTAGTCTCATAAGGAGTTTCTTATGAGCGATTGCACTGATGAAAAGATGGAAAAAATCAAAGAAAAGCTGAGCACCCTGCTTTTCGAACTGATTACCGACATTCCGGAATCCCTGCACTCCCCCACGGGTAATTCTGATGAAAAAATCAAAAAACTGATCCGCCAGGCCGCAGTCAAGGCATCCTTGGTCAGCGCAACCCTTTCGGTACCCGCCGGCGTTACGGGCGTTTTGACATCCATTCCGGATATCGCCGCCATTTGGCGCATCCAGGCGCAACTGGTCTCTGATATAGCCGCAACTTACGGCAAATTCGCTCAACTGAGCCGCGAAGCCATGGTCTGGTGTCTGTTCCGTCACAGTGCCGCCCAGCTGGTCCGCGACATCGCGGTACGAACCGGCAGCCGAATCGTGGTACAAAAGGTCTCTTTTGCGGTTCTCGAGGCTCTCCTCAAGAAAATCGGCGTCAAGGTTTCTACAAAATTTCTGGGCAGAGCCGCCCTCCGAGCTATTCCGGCCATCGGTGCACTTGGAAACGGAGCCTATTCCTTCTACGACACCACCGAAGTGGGCAAAACGGCCGCCGCCTATTTTAAGGCACTAGCCGACAACCCCGAGGAACCGGCCGTCGAAGACGCCAAAATAGCCTAATTATATACACCGGCACATAGGAAATAGAAAAAGCGGTAGTCGAAACTACCGCCTTCTTTATTCAGCTAAAAATCTGAATTATTCACCAGTCACAACGACGGTGTACTTGGCATAGAGAGTCAAGATGTTGGAAGCCTTAACGTCCACAGTCTTGATCTTGGTGATACCACCGGCCTTGGCAGCAGCAGCAACGCTAGCGTCGCCAGAAGCGAAGATACCGAGGATAGAGGTAGCAGTAGCTTCACCAGTCTTGGAGCCGACTTCGCTAGAAGTAGCGGTGATAGGATAGTTCACATCGCTATAGAGAAGACCGCTAACCGGGGAAGCCACAGTAGCACAACCAGTAAGAGAAGCAGCTGCAACTGCAGATGCGAGAAGAATTGCCTTTTTCATTATAGAACTCCTTTTGTTCTTTTGTTAATAATAGGTGCTCCAAATTTAACAACAAATTACAAAAAAAAGGTATTCTTACGAAAAAAATGCATTTTATTCAATAAAGTGTGTAATATTTGTAAAAAACGGCGAAAAATCAAAAATTTCGCAGAAAAAGCCCTTTCCAGAGAGTGGGACTTGAACGATCCCCCCATTTTTTCTATCTTTGGGCGCAACTCAAACAAACATCAACTCCATTTGTGGAAAAAACATGAAAAACATCGAAAAACACAGAAACATTGGTATTTCTGCCCACATTGACTCGGGTAAGACTACCCTGACCGAACGTATCCTCTACTTCACAAAGCGTATCCACGCTATCCACGAAGTTCGTGGTAAAGACGGCGTCGGTGCCACGATGGACTCCATGGAACTTGAACGCGAACGCGGCATCACGATTCAGTCCGCTGCTACGTTTGCAAACTGGACCCACACCAAGTCTGGCGAAGCCGACTCCATCAACATCATCGATACCCCGGGGCACGTGGACTTCACTATCGAAGTGGAACGTTCTCTCCGCGTGCTTGACGGCGCTATCCTCGTGCTTACCGGCGTGGAAGGTGTTCAGTCCCAGTCTATTACCGTTGACCGCCAGATGCGCCGCTACCATGTGCCGCGCGTGGTGTTCGTTAACAAGTGCGACCGTTCCGGTGCAAACCCGCTCCGCGTGGCCGTCATGCTCAAGGAAAAGCTCAACCACAAGCCCTGCGTCATGCAGATTCCTATCGGTCTCGAAGACCAACTGAAGGGCGTGGTCGACCTCGTCGAAATGAAGGCCTACTACTTCGAAGGCGCTAACGGCGACGACATGATCGAAAAGGAAATCCCGGCCGAACTCGTTGACCAGGCTAACGAATACCGTGAAAAGCTCATCGACTGCTGCGCTGACTACAGCGATGAAATCATGGAAAAGGCTATGGAAGGCCAGTATGGCGTCGACGAAATCGACAAGAACCTCATCAAGGCCACCATCCGCAAGGCTACCATCAGCCTCGACATCACTCCGGTGTTCATGGGTTCTGCTCACAAGAACATTGGCGTTCAGAAGCTCCTCGATGGCGTTATCGACTACCTCCCGAACCCGACCGAAGTTGAAAACAAGGCTCTCGACCTCGACAACAACGAAGCCGAAGTTGTTCTTAAGTCCGAAGACAACCAGCCGCTCGTTTGCTACGCATTCAAGCTCGTGAACGACCGCTATGGCCAGTTGACCTACATCCGTATTTACCAGGGTACCCTCAAGAAGGGCGACATGATCACCAACATGGCCACCGGCAAGAAGGTGTCTGTGGGCCGCTTGGTTCGTATGCACGCTGACGAAATGGTGGATATCACCGAAGCCGGTGCAGGCGACATCGTTGCTCTGTTCGGTATCGACTGCGCCTCCGGTACGACCTTTACCGATGGCAAGAACCACTACAACATGACTTCTATGCACGTGCCGAATCCGGTGATCGAACTCGTGATCGAAGCCAAGAACCGTGACGACCTGGACAACATGTCCAAGGCCCTGAACCGCTTCACCAAGGAAGACCCGACGTTCCAGGTGGAAGTCGACAAGGAATCCGGCCAGACCATCATCAAGGGTATGGGCGAACTTCACCTCGACGTTTACATCGAACGTATGCGCCGCGAATACAAGTGCGACGTGACGACCGGTGCTCCGCAGGTGGCTTACCGTGAAACCATTACCCGTCCAGCCAAGTTCGACTACACTCACAAGAAGCAGACTGGTGGTTCCGGTCAGTACGCTAAGGTTGTCGGCGAAATGCGTCCGATGGCTGTCGAAGGCGACCAGGAAAAGGTTTACAACTTCGTGAACTCCGTCGTGGGTGGCCGTATTCCGAAGGAATACATCCCGTCTTGCGACAAGGGTTTCCAGAGCTGCATGGAAGCAGGGTCCTTGATCGGCTTCCCGGTTGTGGGCATCGAAATGGAAGTCCAGGATGGTGCATACCACCCGGTTGACTCTTCTGATATGGCGTTCCAGGTTGCAGCCCGTATGGCCTTCCGCGAAGCTTTCGAAAAGGCTGGCGCTCAGATTCTCGAACCGATCATGAAGGTCGAAATCCAGACTCCGACCGAATTCCAGGGTTCTGTTGTTGGTAACGTTTCTCAGCGTCGTGGTACCATCACTGGTACGAGCGAAGAACTCGGCATGACCACCATCACCGCCGAAGTCCCGCTTTCCGAAATGTTCGGCTACGCCACTGACCTGCGTTCTATGACCCAGGGTAAGGCTGAATTCACCATGGAATTCTGCAAGTACCTGCCGGTTCCGAAGAACATCCAGGACGAACTCATCAAGAAGTACGGCGACAAGGCCAAGGCCCGCGCCTAATATGACCGGAACGGCTAGAAATAAGTAGGGTCTTACTCTACGGCCGTTCCTCTCGCAACCGCCCCCGGTTAACACCCGGGGGCTTTGTTGTTCACGGCATCCGCTCCGAAATCATTTTACTCGATTTAACCGGACTTTGCAGGGGTTTAGGTTACTCAATGCATATAAATTCGCATCAAGCGATTGATTTATATGCTTATAAGCGAGTTCTTTTTATAACGCCACTCATATAAATTTTGAAAAGCAAAACATTTATATGTACAAAACTCGATTTCACAAACAAGCTAATCAATATATAAAATAAAAAATGCATATAAATTCAAACAAGAGACGCCTTTTATATGCATGGTCAACCAGTCAGAACCATAAAAAAGGGCTTTTTTCACAAAACGATACATATAAATCAAGTCATTTCGCTGTTTTATATGCACGCACGCCTTAAAAAAAGCATTTTTGTCACCCCAAAACGACCAAAAGGTCTAGTTTGACCAAAAATTGACATCTAAGTTGGAAAATTCACATATTTTAGTCACTTATAACAAAAAATCCCTCAAGGCGAGCGCCTTGAGGGATCAGTGGAATTAGAAGAAAACAAGCGTGCTTCCGGTCTATTCTACCCCGTGATTTGCTCCAGCATCCCTTCGCTAAATCAGAATGGACTGGAAGCACATCATTTAATATACCTCGGAATCACAGCTTGCGAATAAATTTTCTCAAAAATCATGTTCCAAGTTGGAATGCTCCAAATTAGAACGACTTCGAAGCCGTCTTCGCTTGTTTCCAGAGTTCTTGCAAGCCTTCGAGGCCAACGTCCTTCATTTCTTTGCCTTGATCGTGAGCCATCTGCTCTACAATGCGGAAGCGACGTTCGAACTTGGAATTAGCGCGTTCCAACGCGAGAGCCGCATTAAAGCCACAATGTCGCGCCACATTAACAAGGCTGAACATGATATCGCCGAATTCATCTTCCATGCGCTCTACATTGCGATTTTCCGGCGAAACCGCTTGCATTTCGGCGCGAAATTCACTAAATTCTTCCACAGCCTTGTCAAAGACAGGTTCGGCCTCGGTCCAGTCAAAGCTCACTTTGGCAGCACGACGCTGAAGCTCTTGGGCACGGGCAAGCGTCGGCAAGCTTTTGCTTACTTTGTCCATAGCGGACTTGCCTTGCATTTTTAGATTGTTTTTTTCTTGCGCCTTGATGCGTTCCCACTGGCGGACAACGCCTTTCGAATCATCAACCTTCGCATCGCCAAAAACATGCGGATGGCGCCGGATCATTTTTTCGCAGATTCCCTGCACCACATCGTCGATAGAAAAATCGCCGTTTTCTTTGGCAACCTGGGAATGGAACACCACCTGGAACAAGACATCGCCTAATTCTTCGGCCATGTGAGCCTTGTCGTTTGCCTGGGCGGCATCGATGTATTCATGGGATTCTTCGACCAAATACGGGAGCAGCGACTGATGTGTCTGTTGCTTGTCCCAAGGGCAACCTTCCGGGGAGCGGAGGGTCGCCATGATTTTCACCAAATCTTCAAAGGAATATTTCATGACAGACAAAGATAGAAAGTACAAAACACTTGAACCTGAACATTTTCCGCTTTCGCTCAGGGAATCCAGATTCGCGCCAAACTTACTGTACTACCGCGGAACATTGCCTGCAAAAGATGGCATCGGAATCGCCATGGTAGGAACCCGGCGACCCACCAGTTCTGCACGGGAACTTTGTCGGCGTTTGGTCAAGTCGCTGCAAGGAACCCAAGCCGTGGTAATTTCTGGACTTGCCCAAGGAATCGATTCCTATTGCCATGAAGCCGCACTCGATTTCGGGATTCCGACTATTGCCGTAATCGCCCAAGGAATCAATGTTCCTATTCCCGGAGACCGAGCAACGCTTGCCCACCGCATTATCGAGGCAGGAGGTTGCATCATGACCGAATACGAAGAAGACTTTCCCTCTTTCAAAGGAAACTTTCCTGCCCGCAACAGAATTATCAGCGGACTCAGTCGCGCCACAGTTTTGGTACAAAGTAAAGTTAAAGGCGGAGCCCTCATTACCGCCGACTATTGCCTGCAAGAAAACAAGCTTCTAATAGCCGTTCCCGGGGACTTCGATAGCGAAAACGCCGCAGGCCCAAACCTATACCTGGACCAAGGAAAAGCCAAGCCCGTCTTTATCCCCGAAAGCCTGCGCACCGTCGCCGGAATTCCCAAGACAAAGACGACATCCGAAAAGCCAGCCGCAGTCAGCCTCAACCAAATCGAGGCCGCCGGTTGCAACCTTTCAAGCGAAGCCCTTTACCTATTTAAACAATTCAACGGATTCAAGAAGACATTTCAGGAGTTGCAGAACGAATGTAACCTTAAGCCCAACAATATATTAGCTATATTAACAGAGTTAGAACTTTCGGGGCTAGTCGAGACCCCGGACAATTTCCAGTTCTACTTTAACGGAGCAACTTGACGTGAACAAGCGTTTTTTCTGGGTCATCCTGCTTGTGGCAGCCCTCACGGTAGCGGCGGTCGTTTCGCAGTTGATGTTCGGTAAAAACAGCTTGAAGCAACAGCATAAGATTGCGCACGATATCGAGATGTACCAGTATCAAATTGACTCGCTGCAGCACGCCATCGATTCCTGCAATCTGGAAATTGAACGCCTCAAAAAAGACTCTTTGTACAAAGAAGACCTGTTGCGAACCCGTTACGGCATGAGCCGCAAGGGAGAACGAGTTTTCCAAATGGTAAAGTAAGGCCTAGCAATCGCTAGGTAAATCTTCAGGCAAAAGTTTCATCAAATCCGAAACGCTATAATCCTTTTGCGCCAAGCGATTCGCCTGGTTCACAAGGGTTTTCTCGTACAAATTGCGCACACCGCGACCATTGCCAAAAGAAGAATCTCCTTTGGCAATAACATGGGAGAACAGCGCCTTTAATGCATTTTCAAATTCCGGGGACAGTTCCAACTTTTGTTTTTCGGCAAGGCGCTTAAAGATTTCAAGCAATTCCGCCTCGCTATAATCAGGGAATTCAATATAACGGTTAAAGCGGGAAGACAAGCCCGGATTGCTTTCGATAAAAGACTTCATCTCGTCTGTATAACCAGCCACAATCACGACCAGGCGACTACGGTCATCTTCCATTCGCTTCAAAAGCGTATCAATAGCTTCTTGACCAAATGGATCCTGACCATCGTTACGGGCAAGGGTGTAAGCCTCATCAATAAAGAGAACGCCATCGAGAGCCTTGTCTATGACTTCATTGGTCTTGATTGCCGTTTGGCCCGTATAACCTGCGACAAGGGCGGAACGGTCACATTCCACCAGATGTCCTTTTTCGAGAATTCCCAGGTCCTTATATATCTCGGCCACGATCCTCGCGACCGTCGTTTTACCGGTTCCAGGATTTCCGGTAAACACGCAATGATAGGACATGGGAATCGAAGGAAGCCCCGCCGAGGCTCTTTTATTTTGAGCCACAATCATGTTTTTCAAAGACAGAATTTCTTTTTTTACCGAAGCAAGGCCAACCAAAGAATACAATTCTCTATCCGCTTTGGACAAAGTAAACCGGCCAATTTTATTCTTGACAAACGCCTTGACTTGTTGCTCTGCTTTGGCTATACCCGGCTTTTGAGGTTTGACCGCCGCAGGGGCTGCAGCAACGGGACCTGCCATAGTCAAACGTTTGAACAGCAGCAATTCCACCGGAAACAACCAAAAGCACAAGTTCTTTGAAACCGAAATCAACGCCACCGGAGCGGAAACATCCAAATCTCTTGAAACAAGGACTGCAGCTACAGGGATTGCCACAGAACAGAAGGCAACCATTTCCCATTTGCGCAAGGCACAATCGAGATCCGCATTTTCAATCGTTAGGAAATAAACCAGCTGAATAACCGCTAGCACTAAAAGAGCGATACTCATGCCCCAAGACACGGGATAAAACGGGATTGCACCTACAAGGCTAATCAAAATTCCCAATGTAGCGACCATTATCAGGCACAAGATTTTCTTAATAGAGCTCATAGCTCTAAATGTAAGAAAATTTTAGCAAGATTAAAAATTTGGATTACGCCATCTTGCTGGCATCGGTAGTATTTGTCGCTTCGACCTTGCCTGCAAAGAAGCTATAAGCTGCAGGCACAATAAAAAGAGTCATGAATGTGGCAAAAGTAAGGCCGCCCGCGATGGCAATGCCCATGGCAATACGGCTCGGGGTGCCCGTGAGAATCAAGGGCACGGCGCCCAATACCGTCGAAAGGCTAGTCATCAGAATTGGGCGAAAGCGGCGTTCCGCCGCCAGCCGAGCCGCCTCCAGCTTGCTGCAGCCGGTATTCGCTGCAATCTGATTCGCAAATTCCACAATCAAGATACCGTTCTTCGTCACAAGTGCAATCAACAGAATCAGTGCGATTTCGCTAAAGATATTCAGCGTCTGCCCCGTCACGAACAAGCATGTAAGCGCACCCGCCAATGCCAGCGGCACCGTAAAGAAAATAACGAAGGGGGCGCGGAAACTTTCAAACTGCCCCGCCAGCACCAGAAACACCAGTGCAAGCGCCAAGAGGAATACGATATAAAGTCCACTGGAGCTTTCTTCGAACTCCTTGGAAGAACCGCTCAAAGCCGTACTCACATTCGGATAATCCTTCAACAGGTGCTTTGCAATACGGCGCATTTCTTCGACGCCGTCGCCAATCGTCTTACCCGGCACAAGGCCCGCCTGGATAGTCGCAGCACTAAATCGGTTAAATCGCGGCAGCGACGGCGATGCGGACTGTTCGCTAAAGCGGATAAAGTTGTCAAGGCTCACCAGTTCGCCCTTACGGTTCTTGACCGTAAGCATCGAAATGTTTTCGGGAGTGCTGCGATACTGATACCCTACCGCTCCGATAATATCGTACTGGCGGCCATCCTTGTAGAATTCACCGTAACTCTGATCGCTAATGGCTAGTTGCACCGCCTGTGCGATGTCATTCACCGACACCCCTTCTTCATTGGCCTTGTCGCGCAGGATTTCGATGTGGAGTTCCGGCTTAGTAAAGCGCAGGTTCGTATTCACCACGCTGAACACGTGACTCTTGCTCGCTTCTTCTTCGAACTTGGGAACAAGGGTACGCAGAATTTCAATATTCGGAGCCTGCAACACAAACTGCACCGGGAGCCCGCCGCGCTGCGTACTGATGCTCTGCGGTTCAAATACCATCACGCGCAAGTCGGGATATTCGTTACCGAGTAGCTGGATTTCGCGAGCAATCACACTCTGCGGGCGACGCGCCTTCTTGTTGTCATTCAAGGTCAGGCGCATTCTCGAATTACCCGCATTCCACGCACCCGCCTGAAATTCGGTATATTCGTTGCTATCAAGAATCGAAAGGACCTCTTCGGCGAAAGCATCTGCCATGCGCTTGGTACGCGTCAGCGTCACGCCTTCGGGCATATTCAAGTTCACCATCACCGCGTTAGAATCTTCGGTCGGAGCCATTTCGCTACTCATGTTGTTAAAGCAGAAATAAGCCGCAAGTAAAAGAGCCGCCACAATCGGGAACAGGAGCAGGCGCATTCTAAGGAAACCACCAAGAAGCACCGCATAAACACGGTTCATGCCATCGAAGAACGGCTCCGTCACGCGGAAGAACCAGCCCTGCTTTTGATGGCTCAGGAACTTGGAGCAAAGCATCGGCGAAAGTGTCAAGGCACACGTCGTAGAAAGAAACACCGTACCAATCATCACCGCCACGAATTCACGGAACAAAAGACCTGTCGTGCCGCCCAGAGCAAGCACCGGCACAAACACAGCCATCAGCACCACAGAAGTCGCAATCACGGCAAAAAAGATTTCGTTCGTACCCGCAACCGCGGCCTGCTTCGGAGTCATCCCCTTTTCAATCTTGTGGTAAATGTTTTCTACAATCACAATGGCATCATCCACCACAAGGCCAATCGCCAAGACCATCGCAAGGAGAGTCAGCACGTTAATGGAGAATCCGCACAAGTAAAGCACAAAAAAGCTACCGATCACCGACACCGGCACCACCACCATCGGGATAAGCGTCGTGCGTCCTTCACGCAAGAACGCAAAGATAATCGCAATCACCAAAAGGAATGCAATGAAAATCGTCTCCACCACTTCTTTAATCGAAGCACGGATATTGATAGAAGTATCGCGGCCATAAAGAACGTCAATGCCTTCGGGAATTTCACGGCGGATGTCTTCGACGCGCTTGTAGAATTCATTGGCAATTTCAACGTGATTTGAACCGGGTTGCGCCATCAGGGCAAGCGTAATGGAATTCTTGCCGTTGCGTCTAAAACCCGTACGCGTATCCTTGGGTTCGTAATGAATATCCGCCACATCCGAAATGCGAATGACGGTGCCATCCGCAGCCGTTTTCACCGCAATATTTTCAAAAGCCTTCGGATCGAGAATGCGACCGAGCGTACGAATCGAAAGCGATGTTTCGCTACCTTCGATAGAACCCGAAGGTAATTCCAGGTTTCCCTTTTTGAGAGCCGCCGACATTTCGGCACCGGAAACGCCCAAAGCCTGCATGCGCACCGGATCAATCCACAGGCGCACCGTGGGGCGTTTTTCACCCCAGATGGCGACTTCGGACACACCGTTAATCGTCTGCAAGCGTTCCTTGACAAAATTGTTCGCAAGCTCCGACACTTCCATCGGATCAAGCTTGTCGCTCACGAGGCTCACCATGAGAATCGGGTCGTTATCGCTATCGGACTTGTAAACCGTCGGCTCGTCCACATCATCCGGGAGCCTGCGGCGCACGCGGCTCACGCGGTCGCGGATTTCATTCGCCGCAGCTTCCAAATCCATGCCCGTTTCAAATTCAATATTGATGAACGAAAATCCATCGCGGCTCGTGGAAGTAAGCGTCTTGATGCCCGAAGCACTGTTGATGGAGGCTTCCAAGATTTCGGTGACCTCAGCTTCGACCACTGCCGCATTTGCGCCAGGGTAAGAAGTACGCACCTGAATGAGCGGATAGTCAACGTTTGGGTATTCGCGTACGCCCAAGTTCGATGCACCAAATGCACCGAGCAAAATAATCACCAGCGCCATCACGGTCATGAGTACCGGGCGACGGACGGAAAGGTTCGCTACACTCATCGCTCACCTACTCCACTTCGTAATCGGTATTGTGGCGAATTTCGCGGATACGCACCGAAGCGCCTTCACGCAGACTAATCAACCCCGAGGTAATCACGGTATCACCTTCGTCCAGGCCATTCACTACATCCACAGCAATGGGCGTGCGGAGACCAGTTTCTACATGTCTGATTTTTGCCTTACCGTCATTTACAACATAAACGTAGGCACCATCCTTATCAAGAGTCAAGGCCTCGGCAGGCACCGGAATGCTCTTTGCAAAACCGGATTGCATGGCAGCACTCACCTTGGTATAGGAACCCGCCAACAAGTCACCCTTCGCGTTGTCCACTTCCACCAAAATCTGGCGGGTACGGCTGGATTCCGAAAGGGCCGCCTCCAGCGCCTTCACCTTGCCATTTACCGAAACACCACGTTCTTCGTCGCGAAGCTCCACAGCATCGCCCACCTTCAAAGAAGAGGCATATCGCTGCGGCAAGGCGAACTTGGCCTTCAATTTTTTCACTTCGCTAATAGAGACAATGGGCGTTCCCGTGGTAAGCCAGGCTCCCACCGAAACATCTACAAATCCAAGTTTGCCTGCAAACGGAGCCCGAACTTCGGTCTTTGCAATTTGCGCCTTAATCAGTTCCACCGAAGCTTCGGCAGACTTAAGAGAAGCTTCAGCACTTTCCATGTCCGCCTTGGTGACACCATCTTTTTCAAAAAGGGCCTTTACACGGTCAAACTTCTGCTGGGCCAGTTGCTGGTTCGATTCCGCCTGCTTGAGCTGGGCCTGAAGTTCGGAATCGTCGATTTTTGCAAGGAGTGCACCTTTTTGCACCTGAGCGCCATCTTTGGCATAAAGGTTCGTCAGGCGCCCCGACATGGCCGCCGTAAGAGACACATGATTCATCGGCTCAAGCGTAGCCATGGCGGTAAAAGACTTAAGTGCCACATGAGCCTCGGCAATGTAGCCTTCCACCGCAATCACACGAGAAGGCTTACCCCCTTTACCTCCAGGTCCACCGGGACCGCCTTTACCCTGCGGAGCCCCCTTTGCAGCACCACCCGATGCACCAGATTCACCACCACAGGCGGCGAGCAACAAGGAGAGGATAAAGACGAGAGACGAGAGACGAAAGAACATAAGGTAGTAGGAAGTAGGAAGTAGGAAGTAGGAAGTGGATAGTGGTCAGTGATTGGTGGTTGGTGTTTAAGGGTTGAGTTATTTTTGCGTTTAGATGATTAAGTTAAGCGAAAGGTTGCAAGAAATTTCTTTTCTCATTGATGGATTGCCGCGCTCCGCTCGCAATGACGTTATAAGCTCTTTCGTCTTGATTAGAATTTCACATTCAGCATGAGGCCGCTACCGTCTTCGTAGAATTCAGGAACAAATTCCATACGTTCAGTAAAGGCTTTAGACGACGTTGCACGATAAACCCGAATGGTATTGAGCATCGAAACCACGCGATTCAAAAGCAGCGCACCTATAGACACCTGGAACACAATACGACTCACACGGTAATGGCGCATACGGCTCTTGAACTCATCGATATGTTCGGTAGTTTCAGGATTGTCACTGGACCCCCAGTCCCACTGAATACTCTCATCAAGATCTTCGTCGATTTTCTTGTCGGCACGAAGCTGCGCCTGGTTGTAATCTTCGTCCATGTCGGGCGAAGAATTTTGCCCAGCCACACCACCACGACTTCGGTAGTCACCCACCGTATTGAGCATACTCACATCATGACTTTTGGAAGTAAGTCCCGCATGACGTACCGCATAGTTATGTGCAGAAGTGATGTAGCGTTCGCCAATGGCATAGGAACCTATAGCCGTAAACCAGAGGGCAATATCGGTCCACACAAAAGGCCGCACGAACTGACGCTCGCCCAAATACAGTTCACCCATACCGGGCAACAATGCCGACGAACCCATGGCTATCAACCAGTTCTTGTCAGAATTCTTGCTCACGCTTTGATCAACAGACACCACCACCTGCGAAAAGGCGGATGCCGCAGCAAGCAACAGGACCAAGAGCAACTTCATTAAAAGCCCCAGCTTGCCTGCACGTTAAATCCAAAACCGTCTACGAAAGACAGACCGCTATCGAAATGCAAGTGATCGTACCAAGAAAGATCTTCTTCGTACAGC
This sequence comes from Fibrobacter sp., assembly GCA_017550445.1. The sequence continues at coordinate 6,679 of JAFZOV010000131.1, read as the reverse complement.
GCCTTATTGTGGGAATTAGCAGAAATAGCGGCATCGATTGCAGATACAATATGGTTCAAGATAAGTCCACCAAAGAACCAGGCCTGCATATCGGCGTAATCATTCGCCTTGCTACGAAGACTGCGGTATTCCTTCTGGTTACTGGAGTTACCGAGACTTTCCGTTTCAGAATTCGGGTCTTCCAAGCCCAAAGCAGTTGCAATGGCAACGTCTTCTGCATCGTCCCAACCCAGCACATAGGCATTATCAGCTATCAACTGGTAAACTTCGGACGGAGAGTCGAAGCTGACAGACTGCATTTCCTTTTTCAAATTCTTCGGAGAATTCACAAAATCGTTATAGTACGCGAGATCGTTTTTGTACAGTTTGTCGCGGTCATAGCAACCATGCACGGTAGCTGTACCGAAGATGCCTTCGCAGAAGGATTCTCGGCTACCCAAGTAACGGCGACGGAACTCGGATTCATAGTTCACCGCATCGGCATTATACAAGTCTCGCATGCCACGTTCATAGCGACCAATGGAATAGTGCGCCTTGGCAAAATCCTTGTACTTTTTCACCTGCTGGTCGTACTTATGCACGGAGAAATAATACCAGCTTCCCCACAAGGCGGCTTCCAATGCAAGGTACACGCCACCACGGGCGTAAGTAAATCCGGATCCGCCCACATACATCTGGCCAGAACCCGGAACGACCAGGGACATGAACAAAGCCTTGCGCGGACTCTTGTAACGACCCTTCATTTCATCGATGCCGTTTACCTTGGACACCTTTACCGGGCCCAGCAATTCGCGGCGGTTCATGCTGCTAGAAGACGGAGCCTCTGCTGCAGAAGACGAACTGGCAAGCATTGCGAGAGAATCGCGGATACGGTTTTCTTCGTTATGCCTTCTCATTTCGGCTGCATAAGCTTCTTCCGGAGTCATTTCCCTAACGGAATCGCCGGCGAGCGTATCGACAAGGGCAGAATCAGCATCGGCCGGGGCTGCGGCAATAGCGGCAGAATCAACCGGGACAGCTTCGGGGGCAGTTTCGCTACTGGAGGAAACCTCGACAGAGCTAGAAGAAGGCGCCACACTTGAGCTAGAAGCAACTACGCTACTAGAAGATACAACCGAGCTGGACGAGACCTTGACGCTGCTACTTGATGCAGGAGCCAGTTTTGCTGCGGGAGCGGGCTTAGCGGCCTCACTGGAACTTGAAGGGACCGAAGCACTGCTCGGCACCACAGCCGCACTGGACTGGGCCGCCTCGGCTTCCGCCTCGAATTCTGCAAAAAGATCACGGGGCTGAGCAAAAGACTGAGCCACAAAAACACTTGCCACACAGGCTATAAGAGAAAAGGCAAACTTGCGCATATATATGTTAAAATAGCAAAATAAGGGCTTTTAAACGCGTTTCGACCAGAGGAAAATCCCCGACATAGCCAGGGATTAAGCGAAAAGTAGAACTTCTTACAAACACAAAGAACCACCTAGCGAGGGATTACCCCGTTAGGCGGTGAATCTTGGCAAACCTTAGAAAATCTAAATTAGATGCCGAGTTCCTGAGCAACAGCCTGGATACCAAGCTTGTTGATCGTGCGGAGACCAGCAGCGCTAACGCGGAGGGTCACCCAGCGGTCTTCTTCAGGAATGTAGAAACGCTTCTTCTGAAGGTTCGGCAGCTGCTTCATCAACTTCTTGCGGTTAGAGTGGGAAACCATGTTGCCCACGAGGCCGGCCTTGCCGGTAACTTCACAAATGCGGCTCATAATAAACTCCGTTGTTTTATAACGGACGCAATTTTAGAAAAAAAGCGTCCATTCGTCAAGGTTAAATTATCAATCTTGCAATGCCTTTGGCAGGTTAAACTTGGTAGATTCGACCAATTTTACGAAATTTTCAATTTCTACAGGGGCAAATTTCTCTTTTATCCAATCTACCACCCCCTGAACAAGCACTTCGGGGGCGCTCGCACCACTCGAAATACCCACCGATTCGATATTTTCGAACCATTCAGGTTCCAGATCCTCAACCGAGGCAATCAGATGGCTCGGAATTCCCTGTTCAAGCCCAAGTTCCATTAAGCGGCTAGAATTGGAGGAATTCTTGGCACCCACCACCAAAAGCATATTCACCTTGGAGCAAAGATCCAGGACTGCCGCCTGACGATTGCCCGTCGCATAGCACAGGTCACCCGCATCGGGACCGATAATGTTCGGGAACCGCTCCTTGAGGGCATCAATGATTTTGCGAGTTTCGGCCACCGAAAGAGTTGTCTGGGTAATGTAGGCAAGTTCCTTGTCGGCAGGAACTTCTACGGTACGGGCATCATTTTCGTTCTTGATCAGCGTAATGGCACCCGGCGGAAGCTGGCCCAGAGTGCCTTCCACTTCGGCATGGCCCGCGTGCCCAATCAAAATGATATGACGGCCGGCAGCATAATGGCGTTTGGCGCTGAAATGCACTTTGAGCACCAGCGGACAGCTGGCATCCAGCACCTGCAGTCCGCGTCGTTCTGCATCGGCATAAATTTCTTCAGCAACACCGTGGGCCGAAAAAATCACCACCGAGCCCGACGGAACCTCGTCCAGTTCATCGACAAAGACTACGCCCTTGGACTTAAGCGTATCCACCACAAACTGATTGTGCACGATTTCGTGCCGCACGTAAATAGGGGTCCCGAATTTTTCAATGGCACGTTCCACCACATGAATGGCACGGTCTACGCCAGCACAGAAGCCGCGAGGAGTAGCAAGAATCACCTTTTTCATAAAAGTCCTTCAATAAATTTCAGCAACAACTTATAGGAATTTAAAACCTTTCTTTTTTCGCCTACCAAGAACGTACGCACCGTATCGATGGCAGGCGTCCTGCGACGCAAGTAATCAGCTGGAGCATGGATCTGGGCAAGCACATGGGCATCTACTAGATGTGCCACTACATCCTCGTGGCCCTTGGCATAAGGCCCCACACAAGTGGACACCCCCATCTGCAGCGGCTCCCAAAAATCGTGAATGCCAAGACGGCGATCAAAGGATCCGCCCACCACGGCACTTCTGCTATTCAGAAGAATTTCGCGGGAAAGTCCAAAACGCGAAACCAGGGACACGGCCCCACATTCCACTGTAGGATAATCCACCACAGGCAGTTCAGCCTCTTGCAACAATTTGCGGAACAGATTCAGTTCCGAAAGACGGCGCGGCATCAGCACCACCGACTCACCCTTGGCTACAGCGTCTTTCGCCATGGAAACAAAGGCCTCGGCCTCTTCTTGATGGAATGATACGAACACCACATCAATCGCTGGATTTTCCGGAACACAAACCAAGCCGCCATCGCGAGCCCAGTTCAAAAGTTTCCAGTCACCACCCATGGTACAAGGAACAAAACCCTTGCTGGCATAAGTGAAGCGTCCCAGATCCGATGCGGTCTGCATGCAGGCATAGCCCATTCCCGAAAAATCAATCAGCGGAAAGGACTTTCGGTAACGCCCCGAGACGAGGGCTACGTTTCTGCGAGTCGAAAGCTTGGACATGGTGAAAAGATAGCCCGGCCAAAGTTCGTTTTCGGCCAGGACAAGTCCCAGAGGTTGTACCGAACTCACAAAAGCATGTAACGAGGACGGAATGTCAGCCGGGGCAATCGCTACATCGGCTAGACCGGCACAGGAATCTTTCAAAAACGAAACCACTTCCACCTTTTGCGAAGTGATCAAAATTTTAGGGCAATTGGGCAGGTCTTCTTTAAGAGCGCAAGCGAGCGCTTGCAACATACGGCATTCACCGAGACTTGCACCATGTAACCACAGGTGCGGGCCGTCACTAGGCCACGGTCCCGACAAACGTTCTTCGATATGATATTCCCGGTCAATTCCCGGCCACTTGCTGGCGGCCTTCGCCACTGTCTTGACAGCGGCCCCTACCGCAATGCGCCCAAGGTTCTTTACGTTTAGGCCCATATGATAAAGTCAATCTTTCTAAACAGCACAAGCCCAACCATCAGCGCAAGCCAAATCCAAGTGAACGTGTCGGCAATCACGGCCTCTTTGCCACTGCGAAGCGGACCCGGCACATGAATTTCACGGGGAATGAAAGCCGGCGTTTGCAAAGCCCACAGTTTCCATTCGTCACCATAGCGCTGTTCAAGGTAATGGTCATCTAGCTTTGCAAGACGGTAACCAAACAGAAGCAGGAACACAACGAACGGAATCGTAACCCAGCTGATGCCCAAATGAAGCACCACAAGGGCAATACCGATCGCCATATTGGAAACATAAAGCGGATGGCGCAAACGACCATAAGCGCCCCAGGTTACAAGTACCGGAGCATCTAAAGCCTTGCCGCGGGTATGGTCACCGATAGCACGACGAGCCTTGACTCGCATGTAAACGGCAATGATAAAGATATTGATAAACACCAAGAACGGCACGATATCCAAATCTGCCGGAGTAATGACCAAGGCGACAATTGCGGCAATGGCAAGGATCAGTCCACGGAATCGATACAGGAACGGACGCGGAGGGCGCGGGTCTTCTTCCGGAGCTTCCACTGCCGGAGTTTCAGACTTTATAGACTGACCCTGCATTTCTGCATCCGATTCAACATTAGACGTCATATTTTCTTGCTGACTGATCTGTTCTGCCATAATCACCTCCGCTATAACTGCACTACATTAAATATACATTCAACTTCGCAAGAAAGCACATCGTGGCTCACAATAATTGTCCATTTGCCCAAAACGTGAGCTACATCAAGGTAGGATTTCAGCAAGTTTTCACGGTCGGCCAGAGCCACAGAGGCAAAAGGCTCATCCAAAAGAACCGTGTGGGCATCAGATGCCAACGCCCAGAGAAGCGCCACCCGGGCACGTTCGCCACCCGAAAGCCCCGATTTCTGGAGAAGACAGGCCGTTCCCGAAGCCCGCATAAAGGCCTCAAGCGGTTTTGCGTCGCCAGACTTGCGGTGTTTTTCGAGAAGTCTGGAAAGCATCCACTTGGGAGGTAGTTCTAGGTCTTGGGCGATAAAAAAGACATCGCGAGGAGTCGAGGCAGTCGCCGATTCCCAGCGTTCTAGCCCCGAAAGCAAGCGAAGCAAGGTGGATTTACCCACGCCATTTTTGCCGCGGACAAGTACCGGCTTTTCGCGAGACCATTCAAGCGAAATATTTTCAAAGACCGGCACATCGGAGCCTTCGTAGTGGAAATCCCCATTGTGAATGGAAACCGCATCGGAATATTCGCCCCGGAATTTGCCGGCAGTTTCAAGTTTTTCGAAATCTTCCAAGACATTCAAGGCACTCAAAGCCGACCTGAATTGCGGCATGACACGGGCGCATTCCTTGACCGGCTTGTAGCAGAGTAGCACCGCCGAAGTAAACAGCACCAGGCCAGACGCATCCATGTATCCGCGATTCATGAGAAGAGCGCAGAATGCCAGCACAAAGACCATGGCCAGCACCGAGACCGTTTCGGTCAAAAGGGAAAGTCCCGACTTTTTAATAGCGGCGTTCATGCTATCGTCACGAAGTCCGCGAACCTCTTTCAAGAGCCCCTCCGAAATCTCCTTACGTTCATCACGCCCGCTCCACTGCCTAAAAAGCCGACGAGCCAGCGACAGGTGCCCACGAAAATCGGACCGCGAGCGCAGCAGGGATTCTTCGGCGGGACCTAGCTTGTGGAGCTTACGCTGCAGCACCGCCACCAAGGGGACAATCACTACAAAAAGAAACAACGTCAGCGGCCAAGATATATAGAAGAGCACCGGCAAAAAGACAATGAGCTGAAGAATTGCCTGTACCGCCTGGAAAAACACGCCACCGTTATTCTGGAGCACGACCGTTGCTTCATAAGCGGATTCCACCATGCGTTCGCCTTTGGGCGTGTGGAAGTTTTTTGGAGCGAGAACGCGGAGCCTATGCAGGAACCAGGCCTGCACACGAGCTGAAACCCGGTAAAGCCAGCTTTCGGAGACTTTGGACTTGCCGTACAGGAAAATTAGGCGAAGCATCGCCAAAACAACCATGCCTACGAGCCAGTACGCCAGCGGAATTTCACTTTCGCCCCCCACAATATCGATGAAGGAGCGGACTCCCCAGAGCACAGCCGCATCGGCAGCACTTGCCAGAAGCGCCATGGGCAAAAAGCGGATAATGCCGATTTTCAGGGATTTTTTAATCCATTTTCGCAGGTTCACGGTGAAAAATTAACTTTTTTTAGGAGCCACCCTTGACTAAATTAAAATAGTTACCTATATTTGGCCCTACTAAACGCCCCTATCGTCTAGTGGCCCAGGACTCGGGATTTTCATTCCCGCAACAGCGGTTCGAAACCGCTTGGGGGTATAAAAAGAACTCAGCGAACAGCTGGGTTCTTTTTTATACACCCAAGCCAACCGCCTCACAGGGTATAAAAAGAGATCAGCCATGCTGGTCTCTTTTTTTCAACCGCCATTCAAGGTACTTAAAAAGAACGCGCTCAGCAAAGCTGAGCTTCTTTTTTATTTTTGAATAAAAAAGAACCCTTGACAAAAGAAAATACTTACCTATATTTGGTCGCACAAATCGCCCCTATCGTCTAGTGGCCCAGGACTCGGGATTTTCATTCCCGCAACAGCGGTTCGAAACCGCTTGGGGGTACTTAAAAAGCTCAACCGCAAGGTTGGGCTTTTTTGTACCCACAAGCCAACCGCCCTACAGGG